>JABDQT010000216.1 GCA_013042165.1 Kiritimatiellales bacterium
TGGAAGCGGTCGTCGACCCCTTTGTTGACCGGGCAACCGACGATATCGATCATTTCGCGCATGAGGAATTTCAGGTGCTCGCCACTGTTCGACGCGAGATTAAGCAGATCCTGCTGTTCTTCAGAGAATTCGCCAACGTATCCCTGGAGCATCATTTCGAGGGATGCATTGATGGCGGTGAGTGGCTGCATCAGTTCCTGCGCGGCCTCCGCAAGGGATTCGAGCAGCTCGGCCTGATCCATATAGAGTCCTTGCCCTCCTATCGTACCAATTCCTTTACCGTGGAGCTGTTCAGATAAGATCTCGAGCTTTTCCTTGGCGTGAAACGCCGTGTCATCAAGGTTGTGGTTCGCTTCGTCGAGCAGGTGTTTGACTTCACCGCCATCGGAGTCGCTGGCCTTCATCAGTTGCTCGATCTTATCGAACACGTTCACCAGCGAACCGAGGCCGGATGCCACGGGCGGACTTTCTGCTGCGGCTGCGGCCTGCTTGCTCTCAACGACAATTCTGCGCCAGTCCGAGGGAGGGAAATCGGTATCCGACAACAACTCACCCGCTGATGCCGGCCCATGGGCTTTCACGTAGGCTTCCATCATCTGCTTGTTGTCATCAAGCGCATCATGGTGCTGCATGTATTCCATGGCCGCGCTTTCGAAGCCCAGGCTTTCGTCCATTTCGCGAATGGTCTGCACGATCTGCCGGTCCAGTTCCGAGTCCGTATCGCCGCTAAGATCGCGCATTTTGTCCAGAATGTTTTCCTCGAGCAGGAGCAGCGCCTTTTGCAGATCCGCCTTACCTTCCGTAGACTGGAAGGCGGGTTGCTTGCGCAGTCCGTTAAACGTGCGACGCAGGCAACCGAGTACAATATCTCCAAGCGATTCACCGGAAAGCTCGGACACCGCCTGCCGGACTGCGACAGATTCCATGATCATCTTGCCCAGTCGGGCGGGGTCAGAGGCTATCTCGGAAAGCTCTTCACCAATGGATGCGTCGTCTTCGAGCTCTATGTCGCCTTTAAGAAATGCGACGATCTGCTCGACATGTACGTTGCTCTCGCCGCCGGAATCCGATTTTTCGCCGGAGCCTGATCCGCCGTCTTCCGCCATATCATCGTCGAGCACGAGCACACCTTCACCGCCCATACCCGCCAGCTCGCTGGTGTTGGCCACGGTCTGGTCGCTGTGAACGGCCTGATAGCTCATGTCCTCGGCGGTAATGTGAGAGAGGCCGGCCTGACCCATGGCTTCTTGAAATTGATCGGGTTCCTTGCAGGAGAGCAGTTCGGCCAGTTGCATGAGTTCCTCGTCGCTGATCCCTCGTGCAATCTTCAGGCCGGTAATTCGAAGGCGGGTCAGTCGGCGTTCCAGCGACTTCAGGAGCGTGCCATTTGCCGCAACGGTAACTTCATCGATTGTAAGAGCTCCGTTAAACGCTCCGATGATTACTTTTTTACGCTCGGCAAAGAGCGCATTAAGCGCATTGCGCGTGGTTTCCGCTGCCTTCTGTACCGCAGGGTGCTGCTCGCCATAGGTCGTCACGATGTTGATCATGCGCCCGAGCTCGGTCAAGGCAGCATGAAGAATCTGGTCCTCGATCGGTTTGAAATCGTGGTTTTTTCTGTTGTTGTCTTCCGCCATGGGATCTCTCTTTTCTGTAGCTGAAAGTTATGCATAGCATTAAGCATGAAACATGCCGGGCACGACCGATCGGGCATAATACGTAGAAAATATATGGATTTTCAGCCATCGGCCAAAAGACCGCGGTATTTGCTGGTGGCAATGATTCGCAGGATGCGCAAGTTCAGCTTGTGCGCTCGAGCACGAAGCCGGTTCGCGATGGGATGTAGATGGATACCTGATTGCGGTCGTGTTCGCCATCATTGAACGCAAAGCTCTTGTATTCCTGCTCGCCCTGGACAATGTCGTTCCCGCCAAATTTCGGATCATCGGTGTTCAGGAGCAGACGATAGGTTCCGGGGGAGACATCGATCGGATAGTCGGTGAAGGATTTATTCGGGTGAAAGTTCAGTACGAAGACCAGACCGTTGCGTTCATAGGCCATGACCTTGTCGCCCTCGTTGATCAGCCTGAACGTAACCTGTTCGGTTCCGATGATACCGCGCTCGCAAATGAGGTTGACCATTGCACGGTCAAAGTCGGCAAGAAAGTGAAACTTAAGCGTTGGATCGTCGCGCAGACTCCATTGCCGCCGGGCATAGTGATAGGACCAGTTATTGCCCTCGCGCGGAAAATCAATCCATTCGGGATGGCCGAATTCATTGCCCATAAAATTGAGGTAGCCGTGTGCGGCGGCGCCAAGCGTGGCCAGGCGCGCCATTTTGTGCAACGCCAGGCCGCGATCAACAATCAGGTTCTGCGCATCGACGTGCATGTTGTAGTACATCTCCTTGTCGATCAGCTCGAAGATGAACGTCTTGCCTCCCACCAGCGCCTGGTCATGCGATTCCACATAGCTGATGACCTGCTCCTCGGGCCGGTGGTTCGTCAGCTCATGATAAAGCCCGCTCATGTTCCACTCTTCGTCCGGCGTGTCGTTGGAAAGCTTGAACCAGAGGTCCGGAACGCCCATGGCCAGGCGATAGTCGAAACCGCAACCGCCTTCACTGCCCGGCGCAGCAAGACCGGGCATGCCGCTGACATCCTCGGCAATGGTAATGGCATTCGGCCGCACTTCGTGAATCAGCTTGTTGGACAGCGCGAGATAGGCGAGGGCATCGACATCGACGGAGCCGTCGAAATAGGCATCGTAGTTATTGAATCCGGTGCCGAGGCCGCGGTGGTGATAGAGCATGCTGGTTACGCCATCAAAGCGGTAGCCGTCAAAGTTGAATTCGTCGAGCCAGTAGCGGGCATTCGAAAGCAGGAAGTGGAGAACCTCCGGTTTGTTGTAGTCGAAGCAGCGCGAATCCCACGCATCGTGGTCGCCGCGGTCGCCGTCGTGGAAATACTGATAAAGCGTTCCGTCAAAGCGGGACAGGCCCTCCTCTTCGTTTTTTACGGCGTGTGAATGCACGAGATCCATGATCACGGCGAGGCCTGCTTCGTGGCAGGCATCGATCAGTTCCTTGAGTTCTTCGGGCGTGCCGAAGCGGGAGGACGCTGCAAAAAAATTGGAGACGTGATAGCCGAACGAGCCATAGTAGGGGTGCTCCATGATACCCATGAACTGCACGGTGTTGTATCCCATTTCAACGATGCGCGGCAGGATCGTTTCCTTGTATTCGAGATAGCTGCCCACCTTGGCCTCTTCCTGCGCCATCCCGACATGCGATTCGTAGACGATCGGAGCACCGACCGGTCGGACGGGGTCGGGAAACTTCCATTCGTACGGTGTTGAAGGATGCCAGACCTGGGCCGTAAAGATATGCGTTTCCGGATCCTGGACCGCCCGGCGGGCGTAGGCCGGCAACCGCTCCCCCTCGCCACCGGGCCAGTACATCTTCAGTTTGTAGAGGTCGCCGTGCTTAATCAGGTCGGCCGACAGCTCGATTTCCCAGACGCCATCCCCGTCGCCATAGTGCAGGGCAAATGCATCGCGCTGCTGCCATTCGGAAAAATCACCGACCAGATAGATGGCCGTGGCATTGGGTGCCCATTCGCGAAAGATCCATTTGTTGTCACGAAAATGAAGACCGTAATATTCATGGGCATTGGCGAATTGATTCAGCGACATCGTGCCGCCGGTCAAGCGCTCTTCCGTGTAGCGGATATGATCAGCACGCTGATGGATCTGCCCGAGATAGGGTTCAAGCCACGGATCATCGGTGAGTCTGGCAAGTTTCGGGTCTCTCATGGGCATCCTATCTGGCTTTCTCAAAGACCTCATCGACCAGTGGACGATGCAGCATTTGCTGATAAATATCGATATAGGCCTGGGCAGTCACCGCATGGCTGAAGCGCTCTTTGCTCTCCCGCATGATTCGGCCGACCTGTGTTCCGCGGGTATGCACATCAAGGCTGTAAAATTCCATTGCCTGGTCGATCGCCCATGCGAGACCACCGGAATCATAGTGATCAAACAGGAAGCCATTGCCGGTATTGCTTTCAACGTGAAGGTTGCTGACGGAGTCATGGAGCCCGCCGGTGTTGCGGGCAATCGGCAGCGACCCATAGATGGCGCTGATCATCTGCGGCAGACCGCACGGCTCAAACAGCGAGGGAATCATCATAAAGTCGGAGGCCGCGAACCCGATGTGCGACAGTCCCTCTTCGAAGTCGCAAACCGCCACGCGCTTGTAGAGGTCGTGCTGGTAGACAATATCGTGGAACACCTGCTGATAGGCTCCGTTGGCGATAAAGGCGACCTGAAGACCTTGCTCCCGGTATTTATCGACCACCTGGAAAAGGATTTCAGCAACCAGCTGGCAACCCTTCTGCACCGGATCAAAACGCGACGGCCAGAAAAACAGGGGCGCGTCGGGATTGATGTCGAGTCCGAGACGGTCCTGCAAATACACCTTGTTCTTCCGCTTTGCATCAAAATGGTTTTCAACCCCATATCGCTCAATCAGATATTCGTCTGTTTCCGGATCCTGCGAGGCATCCGGCGAATTCAGGATACCCGATGCGCAACCGGCATGGTATTTAGAGGCGACTTCCCACTGGATGTTGCCCGGCACAAAGGCATGCTGGTTGTCTACGATTTCCTTCATGAAGGTGGGACTGACGGTATTGATGAAGTGGGATGAAAAGATTCCGCTGCACAGGAAGTCAACAGGGTTGCCTTCGCGCGCCTCGAAATAATTCGCCGATGGCCACTCATAAAAAAGGTTGCTCCAAAACTCGGCCGCATCAATGCCGCGGTCCTCGATGTGCGCCAGCGTGGTTTTTACGGTATGGATATTGTGGAAGGTGAAAAGGCTGGGAATGCCCAGCATGCGCGCTTCGGCCGGGATCAGTCCTGTCATCCAGTCGTTGCAGTGAACCAGGTCCGGTTTCACCGTCGGGATAATGTTGTTGATCACCTCGCGCTGAAAGGCGAGGGCAATCTTCAGGTCGACCTCCTGCGAATTTGTGTAGACGCGGTCCTGATAGTAAAAGATCCGATCTTCCGCAAGATGGATGCGGTCGTCGGGCAGCTTGCTTTTATAGACGAGCAGCTCGTTTTCGATAAATCCGCCGATGTCGACATGAAACATTTTGCGGTAGTGGGGAAGAGCCACATGCACATCCGCCCCCAGTTCGTAGAGCGCGGAGACAAGCGATGCGGATACGTCCGCCAAACCGCCGGCCTTGGCCGAAAGTTTATTGGTCATGTTGCCCATGCCGCTGGGCAGGTAGGTGATCTCGGGAGTGACAATCAGGATGCGCGGAGATTTGCTTTTCTTTTTGGCCGCCTTCCCTGCCGCCGTTTTGGTAGTCTTTTTTGCGACCGTTTTGGTGGTCTTCTTCGCGGTCTTCGTTGCCATTGTCATTCCCCTTGATTTCCTTAAATGATCCTAATGGCGCCAGGTATTAGCCGACAAGAACAATATCAATTACTCAGTATTTTAATGACCCGATAAAGCTCTGTAACCCCCCAGGCCTGCGCGCCGCATCCCCGCTGCGCATGCGGTGTGTTGCCGTCGATGACCTCCGGACATTGGCGCAGGCATCCGTGATTGATCACGTCGGAGGCGCTGCCCAGGATTGCGCGGGCGGTGGCGTGTGCCGTTTTGCCATAGACCATCGCAAGCGCTTCGGCATAGGAGGGGAAGGGCCAGGTCCATGCCGTACCGTTATGGTAGGCGGGTTTACGGCGGGTGTCTTCGTCGCCGGTGTAGTGACCCCAGTAGGGATTCTGCGGATCGTTCAGCAGCTGTCCGTGGTTATATACGGGAGCGGGGCGTTTGACCGGCCGGTCGGCCAGGCTGCGGATTGCGCCGGGAATAAGCAGCTGTTCGCAGGCCTCGATAATCTGCTTGCAGAGTGCGGGATCCGTAATCGCACCGAGCGTCACGGCCAGCAGCTGGTTCGAGCGCAGCGCATCGTCCACCTCGGCATCCTTCGCCGCCGTGCCGGCTTCGGCGGCAAGGCAGTCGGCCAGATAGGTGAAGTCCCCGGATTCAATGACGAAGCAGGTGCGGATCGATGTCGCGACCTTGTCCGCGATCTTTTTCCAGACGGGAGCCTTGTCGACTTCGGCGAGCATGTTGAGCGCGTAGTGCCACAGGGCCTGGATTTCAATCGGGTAGCCCTGCCGCGGCGTGCCGGCCGGATAGTTGGTGTCCATCCAGGTAAAGTGCGACGGGCTGAAAATCAGGCCCGACTCCTCGTCAAAGGCAATGCCGTTTTCTGTACCGTCGATGAAGCCGGTCGCCAGCGACACCAGCACATTCATCAGGGTTCGGTCGCCGCATTTTTCCTTGAGCAGCTTCTGGTTGCCCTGTGCCGCCATCAGTTCGTTGCAGGCCACGAAGAACCAGAGCGGGGCATCGGAGGTTTCGCGGTTGTTGTCGTCGTTGCCGCGGATCATGTTCGGAATCGTGCCGCCCTTTTCAAACTTGGCAAACTGCAGCAGGATGTTTTTCGCCTGATGCAGGAGTCCGGCGGCAATAATGCCGCGCAGGCAGATCAGCGTGTCGCGTCCCCAGTCGAGGAACCACGGATAACCCGCAATCACGGTCTGAAACGCATCGCGCTCCACGATGAACTGCTCCATCGCCGTCTGCATGGCCGCTTCGATCGAAAGGGTTTCCACGTCCGCCACGAGCGTCGGCTTTCCAAAGGGGAGGGCGCGGTTGACGGAGGCGACCAGTTCAGCGGTCGCATTCCCGGCCAGTTCGATTTTGAAGTAGCCCGGGCTGAACAGGTCGGACTCGCCATCCATGCCGCGGGCCCGGTCGACGGGGTGACCGATCATGTAATACCACTCCGGCTCGGAGTGGAACTCGCCGTCCTCAAGCGAAAGGGTCAGCTTGCGGTCTTGCGCCGGAGTAAAGATGAACGCTTCGTCCTTGGCCTCAATGGCTTTTGGCCAAGCTTCCTCCGGACCGCGCATGGCCTTGGTCACTTCATGGTTGTTGCGGTCTTCAATATCGGGGCGAAGGATCAGCGATACGGGAATATCGTTCGCGAGGTGTTCGGGATCGTCGCCGGCGTCTTCACGGATAAAACTCAGCTGGACGGCATTGGTGTCGGGGTGCAGTTGCAGTGCCGCTTTGAGCGGGATGAGTTTTCCCTCGCCGACGGGTACCGCAAAATTCCAGACCACCGTGCCATCATCGGCTACCGTGAAGCGCTTCTGGCAGTGGAGCGACAGTTCGTTGGAATAGCCGGCACGCACAATCC
>JABDQT010000219.1 GCA_013042165.1 Kiritimatiellales bacterium
GAGTACCAGCACGCCGCCACCAACACCGGTAAGGCCAATGAAAAAGCCGATAACGAGACCCAAAACCAGTTCGATGATCAGTTTTGTCAAAGTTAAATCAATACACTCAATATACATAATGCCGAAGACTCCTATATGATTTCATTTTGAATTTGTTTAGATATTTCCGCAGCACAGCTCATCACCTTCCTGCCCAGCGCCGGTATGGCATCGATGGTCATGCGCGTCGCCGGACCCGTGATCCAGATGACAGCCACGGGATAGTCATGCCCATCGAGAACCGGTGCGCTGATGCAGTGCATCTCTTCCATCCATTCGCCAAGTCCGGCGCCATAGCCGCGTTCGCGGATGGTGGCCAGTTCTTTTTTCAACGCCGCTTTGTCGGTGATGGTATGCTGTGTGTATTTCTTGAGTTTCAGCCGGGAGATGATCTCGTTCTGTTCATCCTCCGGCAAAAAGGCCAGCAGTGCCTTGCCGGGAGCCCCGACATGCAGAATGATGGGTTCGCCGATGTCGTGTACAAACCGGAAAGGGTGAAGACCTGGATATTCCATAATGGATACGCCACGCCCTTTCTCGGGCTGCAATATGCCGAGCAGGGTGGTCTCCTTGGTGGAATTGCGAAGCTGACGCAGGGAGGGAGCGGCTGCCTCCGCAATGTTTACGTCGCAGGTCGAGGCGGTTGAAACAGAGAACAGCTTGTTCGAAATGCGGAACTTTTTGGTTTTATCGTCCCGCATGAAGAAGCCGCGATCCAAGAGCGTCATGGAAATGCGGTAGACACTCGTCTGCGAAAAACCCAGCTTGCCGACCATTTCCGTAACGGTCATTCCTTTCGGATTTTCCTTCAACAGCTCCATCATCGTCAACGCACGGTCGACGTTCGGGACTTGATACTTTGAACTCATTGGCGGGGGCTGCTTCGGTTAGTCCGTCTCGAACTTGTAGATGGTGCGCGACGAAAACACGTCACCCGGCAGCAGCACAGTGCTTGGGAAGTTTGCATGATTCGGGCTGTCCGGATAGTGCTGGGTTTCCATGCAGAAAGCGGTGCGGTGCGTGTATGGCACGCCGCCTTTACCCACGATGGAGCCATCCAGGAAGTTTCCGGAATAAAAGTGTACCGCCGGTTCGGTGGTATAGGTTTTCAATACCCGTCCGTTTTCCGGGGCGCGGATGGTGGAGGCCAAAACAAGCTCGCCTTCGGTTTCGCGCCCAACAACGAAGCTTTGGTCAACGCCTCCGGCATTCTTGATCTGGTCAAAATCAGCGTCAACCACATCGCCGACGCGTTTCATGGAACGGAAGTCGAGGGGGGTGCCTTCAACCGGTGCAATTTCGCCGGTCGGGATCAGGGTTTCGCCAACGCGCACATAGTTTTCCGCATTTACTTGCAGTTCGTGGTCGAGAATGGTGCCGACGCCGTTGCCATTGAGGTTAAAGTAAACGTGGTTACTCAGATTAATGATGGTTTTCTTGTCGGTCGTGGCGGAATAGGCCAGTTCGAGGCCGTTATCGGCGTGCAGGGTATAAGTCACCGAAACCGAGACATTGCCGGGATAGCCTTCTTCGCCATCGGCACAAACATAGGAGAGGCGGATGGACGGGCTGTCGCCGTCGATGGTCTCTTCAACGGTCCATAAACGCTTGTCAAAACCACGCTCGCCACCATGCAGGTGTGTCGGCGGACGATTCACGGTTACCTGGATTTCTTCGCCGTCGAGCGTGAATTTGCCCTCTGCAATGCGGTTGGCAAACTGACCAAGCGTGCCGCCGAAATACGCGGATTTAACCTTGTAGCCCGCCATGTCGTCATAGCCAAGACTGACATCGGCCACATTGCCGTCGCGGTCTTTGGTGTTCACGTGAACAATTGCGGCCCCATGGGTCATGATTGAAGCGGACATGCCAACTGCGTTGGTAAGCGTGTAGAGGTCGACTGTTTTGCCGTCAAAATCTGTTCCGTATTCTCTTTTCTCAATCATATCTGCTCCTTTTGCCGTCCCGGCTCAATGACTAGGGAACGGACTGATTAAATTTATGAAATGAGGCTTGTCACAACACCCACGTTTTACTAATTTTTTGTATTTGACCGCGAGTTTATATATGAATACCTGTGGTACATGCAAGTATTTCAGCTCAATAATGGAGACAAGAGGAATATGACCAAGCACAACCTAATCATTGCACAGGGCGGCGGGCCGACTGCCGTTATCAATGCATCCCTTGCCGGGGTGGTGGCCGAGGCACAGAAACATCCTGAAATCGACCGGATTTTCGCCGGCCATCATGGAATTGAAGGCATGATGAAAGAGGATTTCATCGACGTAACCGAAATGTCCGCAACCGACATCGAGCGCCTGAAAATGACCCCGAGTTCGGCCGTTGGGTCCTGTCGCTATAAAGTATCCGAAAAGGATCACGATCGGATCATTGAGGTGCTGCGTAAAAACAACATTAAATATTTCTTCTACAATGGCGGAAACGATTCCATGGATACCTGCAATAAGGTTTCCAAGATTGCGGGCGACATTATTGTTACGGGTGTTCCCAAAACGATTGATAACGATCTGGCCATTACCGACCACTGCCCCGGTTTCGGCAGTGCAGCCCGCTTTGCGGCAACCGCCACGCTGGAATACGGCCTCGACATCCGCGCGCTGCCGATCCATGTGGGCGTGATTGAAGTCATGGGTCGCAACGCCGGCTGGCTCGTAGCGGCCACGGCGCTGGCACGTACGCAGGGCTTTGAAGCTCCGCACCTCATCTATTTCCCGGAACGCTCCTTTGATCGCGACCAGTTCGTCGCGGACGTCAAGGCCGCCCAGGAAAAATACGGGTATGGGATCGTCGTTGCCGTGAGTGAAGGCATCTGCTACGCCAACGGCGAACCGGTGGCCGATTCGGGAATGGTTGACGGTTTTGGCCACAAGATTCCGGGCGGTACCGCGCAGGCCCTGTCGAACATTCTGTTGCAGGAAGGCATCAAGTCACGCGCCGAGAAGCCCGGTCTTACCGGCCGCGCATCCAAGTTGACCATTGCCCAGTGCGATGTGGATGAAGCGTTTGAGGCTGGAAAAATTGCCGTAAAATCAGCTGTTGAAGGAAAAAGCGGCTATATGGTCGGCTATAAGCGGGTGTCCAGCGAGCCCTACAAGATCGAATATGAACTGATCGAGTTGGAGAAGGTGGCCAACGTTGAGAACGTCCTGCCGGACAACTTCATCAATGAAGCCGGCAACGATGTGACCGACGCATTCGTGGAATACTGCAAACCGCTTATCGGCGGTGAGCTGGAAGACTACTTCAAGTTCGACTTCTAAATATTAAAAAAACAAACAACAAGGAGACTTATCATGCTAGCAACAAGTGCAGAACTGATGAAGGACGCACAGGAAAAGAAATATGCTGTGCCGGCAATCAACACCCAGGGCGGTAATTACGACATTATGCGTGCATGTGTCGACGCCGCTGAAGAAGTTGGATCCCCCATGATGCTGGCCATGTATGTGGCCAACGTACACCACTATGGAATGGACGGGTTTGCCAATCTCGGTCAATTCCTTGGAAAGAAATCATCCAAGCCGGTCGTGCTTCACCTCGACCACGGCGACACGTACGAAAACTGCTGCAAAGCGGCTGATCTGGGTTTCACCTCCGTGATGCTTGACTGTTCCACCGATTCACTCGAAGAGAACATCAAAAAAACCAATGCTGTGATCGAGATGGCTCATTCCAAGGGCGTATCCGTTGAAGCGGAAGTCGGCGAACTGGCGCGTCTGGATGCAAGCGGGACGGTTGCAGACAACAAAAACCTGGCCAGCGTGGAAGATGTGAAGAGATTCACCGCCGAATGCCAGCCCGACATGCTCGCGGTCGGCATCGGCAACGCCCATGGATTCTACAAAGGCGATCCGGACATTCGCCTCGACGTGCTGGAAGAGATTCGCAACGTCACCGATATCCCGCTGGTACTGCACGGTTCCACCGGTATGGCCGAAGACGTTGTAAAGAAAGCCATTGAGCTGGGTATGTGCAAAATCAACTTCGGAACACTGATTCGCCATAAGTACATGGAGTTCTACAAGGAAGGCATCGACACGCTCGATCACAACGCTCACTCGTGGAAGGTTGCCCAGTATGCGTGCAACAAGCTGAAAGACGTTGTTAAGGACATTATTACGCTGTCCGGTTCTGCTGGTCGTTACTAATCGTTGATAGGGTTGCAGCCATAACTGCGGCCTGGGATCACAGCCACCGTCTTCGGGCGGTGGCCTCTTGTGATTCCGGCCCAGGCTGCGCCCGAAGACCGTTGATTGAAAAGTTGAATTAACAGGGGGAAATCATGCACGAAATTTTTATTAACCTGAAACGCTTCGATGTGCCTAAGAAAATGGGCGGGCTCTGCCTGACCGATGACGCGCAGGCATGGATCGAAGACATCATTGAACAGACTGTCAAGCTGGGTCTGGGTAAGCTGGACGACGTTAATGTGGCCTACACCATTCCGGACGCGCTGGTGCTGCCGGCAATCAAGAAGCTTAACTCCTTCCCGAAGGAAGAGCGGTTCAACCTGTCCGTCGGTAACCAGAGTGTGTTCCGTCAGGACATCGCTCCGGGCGGCAACTTTGGCGCGTTCACATCGAATACGCCGGCCGCTGCTGCAGCCAACATGGGTTGCACGTGGAGCATCATTGGTCACTCCGAAGAGCGCAAGGACAAGTTTGAAATGCTCTGCCGCTTCGAGCCGGCCGCCGCAACGGACAGTGCGCAGATGGCAAAAGCCAACAAAGCCGTCAGCGAAATGCTCAACGAACAGGCGCTGTGCGCCTTCAAGCAGGGCATCAACGCACTGTTCTGCATTGGTGAAACTGCAGAAGAACGCGGCGAAGGCGACTTCGAAGAGCAGAAGCCGCGCATCGAGGCGGTGCTGAAGGCGCAACTCGAAGTGGGTCTGAAAGGCCTCGCTGAGTTCCTGCCGGAGCGCAAGGTCGTGATCGGCTATGAGCCGCGCTGGGCGATCGGTCCGGGCAAAACCCCGCCGGGCGCAGAATATATCGGCTATGTGGCCGAGTTCACCAAAAAGACGGTCAAGGAACTGTACGGATTTGATATTCCGGTGGTCTATGGCGGCGGCCTCAAAGAGGAAAATGCCAAGATGATCGGCGGCATTGAAAGCATCGATGGGGGATTGGTTGCACTGACCAAGTTCACCGATCCGATTGCCTTCCAGCCCGAAGACCTGAAAATCATTATTGAAACGTATCTCTCTGCATAAAGGAGTCTTTCATGAAAGAAATTGCTTTTGAATATGGCGAAGGCCACATGATGGCGCAGGTGCCGGACGATGCCACCGTATTTGTTCCGGGCGAAACCGTACCCGATCCGGAATTCCTTCCGGATCCGATTGCCGCAACCCGCGAAGCAATCCTCAACCCGATCGGCATGGACCCGATTTCCAAGCTGGTGAAAAAAGGGTCCAAAGTGGTTATTGTCTTCCCGGATATCGTTAAAGGCGGCGCGCACGAAACGGCGCACCGTCGTGTGTCGATTCCGATGGTTATCGATGAGTGCCTTAAAGCCGGTGTCGAAAAGAAGGACATCAAGCTGATCTGCTCCAACGGGCTTCACCGCAAGAACAAGAAGCACGAGATCAAGGATCTGCGCGGCGATCAGGTCTTCAGCGATTTCTGGTGGACCCACCAGATCGAAAACCATGACAGTGAAAACTGGGATAACCTGGTCGAGCTCGGACGCGATGAAATGGGCAGCAAGGTCGTGATGAACAAAGAAGTTCACGATGCCGACCTCGTCGTGGCCATCGGACACGTTCTG
>JABDQT010000222.1 GCA_013042165.1 Kiritimatiellales bacterium
TCCTGCTAAAGGGCAACATTGTTGTCAAAAAAGCCTACTGCGACTGGGCCCGCTATAAGGAATTCAAACCTTCGATGCATGAAGCGTCATTTGAGTTGATCGAGATTCCGCATGTGCGGATGTCGGGCAAGAACTCGGCGGACATCCGCATGGTGGTCGATGCGCTCGATCTGTGCTACACGAAGGAGCATGTAGACACGTTTGTGATCATCAGCGGCGATTCCGATTTTTCCCCGTTGGTGAGCAAGCTTCGGGAGAACAACAAGGCGGTTATCGGTGTAGGTGTAAAAAACTCGACGTCCGATCTGCTGATTGCCAACTGCGATGAATTTATTTATTACGACGATCTGGTGCAGGAAAAGAAGCCGCGCAAGAGACCTGCGGCCGCAAAGCCCGCCGCCAAAAAGACCACTAAAACCACAAAAGCGAAAAATGAAAAAACGGCCGATGACAAGCCGCTGGAAGCATGCGAGCTGGTCGTGGAAACCTACGAAGCATTGCTTCAGGAACGCGGCGAGGAAGAGCGCATCTGGGGCTCCATGATCAAGCAGACCCTCAAGCGCCGCAAGCCGGGCTTCAACGAGTCCTACTATGGCTATCGATCGTTCGGGGAATTGTTGCAGGATGCCGAGAAACGCGGACTGGTAAAGCTGCAGCGCGATGACAAATCGGGTGGCTTTATCGTGAGCGCCTAGCTCCTGCCCTCGAAAACGGTTGCGGCGGAGGCGTCGCCTTTGCTTGGAAAACCTTTTTTGGGTCAGACGGGGAATCATGAGATGAAGCCGGTTCATATAATTGTTGTTCTCGTTCTGGTGGTAATATGCGCACTGCTTACCTTGCTGCAGCCGGTGGGTGACGAAAATTTAGCGATTACAATCGAATTTGCCGGAAGCTTTCATCCGATGGTGCTTCATCTGCCGATTGGTCTTTGGTTTGGAGTGCTGTGCATTCTGTTTGCAGGGACAAGGGTTAAATCATTGGACATTTCCAACTGGCTGCTGTGGGGAACCGCCTTGGTGTGGGTGAGCGGCCTGTGCGCCTACGGCAGCGGGATCATGCTTTACCTCGGGGGTGGCTACGGAGACGCTATGGTCCTGCCGCACATGAAGGGAGCATTGGGATTCATTGCAGCGGTTGCAGTATTCGGCCTGATGGTGAAGGCGCGGGCTCGACTTCCATGGTTATGGGCCGGGGCGGTTGTTGTAAGCATTGCTGTTGGCATTGCGGGGCATCTGGGCGGCGTTATCACCCATGGCCATCTGATGGAAAAGGCACCCTGGGTTGTGTTGAGGGAAGCTTCGGTGCCTGAACCGGAGGTGGCTCCTCCCGCGTCCGAGCCGCCGGCATCCGATGCGATTACGGCGTTTGATGCCGTGGTGCTCCCGATTCTTGAAGAGAAGTGCATATTTTGCCACGGAACCCGCCGTGCCAAAGCCGGTTTAACACTGACTTCGCCGACGACCATCCTCTCCGGCGGTTCCCAAGGCCCGGCCCTAATTGAGGGCCAGGCCGACGATTCCCTGATGATAAAAAGGATCCTGCTCCCGAATCAGCATAACCAGCACATGCCGCCCATAGGCGAGCCTCAATTGACCCCGGAAGAAGTGGCCGTTCTGAAATGGTGGATAAACAATGGCCTGAGGGCCACGGTCGACGATATTCCCGCCGAGCATGGCGCTTGGGTAAAATCATCTGTAAGTAATACGCTGGAATAACGAAGGTTTTGTCTATTCAGGGCGTTGGAAACATATGGGTTTCATGTATAGTCCTGACCAATCTTTTTTAGGAGAATTTCATGGCGGAGAAGAAGATTCCATTAAGCAGAGAGGCACTCGAGAAGTTGACCGAGCGTTTCCCGACGCCTTTCCATATGTATGATGAACGCGGTATTCGCGAGAATGCGCGGCGGCTGCAGGCGGCATTTGCATGGAACTCGGGCTTCAAGGAATATTATGCGGTCAAGGCCGCCCCGAATCCCTACCTGCTGAAAATCCTGAAGTCGGAAGGTTTCGGTGCGGACTGCTCCTCGCTGGGTGAGCTGGTGCTGTCGGAGAAGGTCGGGATCGTTGGCGAAGACATCATCTTCACGTCCAACGACACACCGGCCTATGAGTATGCCAAGGCCAAAGAGCTCGGCGCGATCATCAATCTCGACGACATTTCTCACATCGCGTATCTGGAGGACCACGTCGGTTTGCCGGAGCTGGTCTGCTGCCGCTACAATCCCGGCCCGCTCAAGGGCGGGAATGCGATTATCGGCCACCCGGAAGAGGCCAAATACGGCTTCACGCGGGAACAGTTGTTCGAGGGATACCGCATCCTGCGCGACAAGGGCGTTAGGCGCTTCGGCCTGCATACGATGGTGGCGTCGAACGAGCTGGATGTGGCGTATTTCCTCGAGACTGCGCACATGCTTTTCGACCTTGTGCGAGAGCTGTCTGCCGAGCTGGGCATTGAGTTTGAGTTCGTCAACCTCGGCGGCGGTATCGGCATCCCATACAGGCCGGAAGAAAAGGCCGTTGATCTTGAAGCACTGGGTGAAGGGGTGCGCAAGCTGTACGAAGAACTGATCATCGGTGATGGGCTCAAGCCATTGGATATCCGCCTGGAGTGCGGTCGCATGATCACCGGACCCTTTGGTTATCTGGTGGGCCGGGTGCTGCACAAGAAAAGCACCTACAAGCAATATGTCGGTCTCGATGCCAGCATGGCCAATCTGATGCGTCCGGGCATGTATGGCGCCTACCACCATATTACTGTGGCGGGTAAAGAAGACGCGCCATGCGATTTTGTGTGCGATGTAACCGGGTCGCTCTGCGAAAACAACGACAAGTTTGCCATTGATCGCGCCATTCCGCAGGTCGAGATCGGCGATCTTGTGGTAATCCACGATGCCGGTGCGCACGGCCATTCAATGGGCTTTAACTATAACGCCAAGCTGCGCTCCGCCGA
>JABDQT010000223.1 GCA_013042165.1 Kiritimatiellales bacterium
TTCCGCCGGGACGGACGTGGCGGGAAGCGGGTTTTCGGGAATCGATCTCGCACTGCGCCATGAACTCCTGCGAAGACATGACTTGAGCGCCATCACCAAGAACTGTGTCGGCTTCGGCGCGGTCGGACGTAACGACCAGAATTTTTTCGGGAGAGGTAAACCGGGCCACGAGCTGTTCAATCACGGTGTCGGCGGTGTGTTTTCCGGATGAATAGTAAATCTCAAGATGGCTTGAACTCAGCGCGTCGTCCCGGCCGGATTCGCGACCGTCGAATACGATGGTGGTTTGTGGAGCCATGCGATGCGCGGTTTTCTCCGTCATCCGCACCAGGCGGTGTCGCGCCAGATGCAGATCGGTCTGCAGTAGGCGCGCGAGTTCCGGAACCTGATGGAGCAGATTGTATCCGTCGATGATGAGCCACTCGGTTTGCATTATGTTTTCCGAAGCCAGCCGGACAGCGGTCGTTTGTTAGAGATGAGTCGGTCAAGCTTTCGCTTGAAGTCATCTTTTGCGCCCAGCCCTTGCCGGTAGATTGTGTCGGCCTTGTGAAAGTCGAACATATCGATATCGACGAGGGGCGGTTCGAGATAGATGTCTACCGGATGGTTACTGCGTTTTTCCTGTGACATGGCGTCCCGCATCACGCTGTAGGTGTGGAATACGGCATCCATGGGTGTCGGGACTCGGTCTTTTGGCTCCGTGTGGTTACCCGTGATGTCGACCGCAATACGGATATCGCATTTCGGACTGAGCAGATCGTGAGGCACATTGTTCACGAGGCCGCCGTCAACCAAAACCTGACCGTCAAGGATGACGGGTGTAAAGATGTAGGGCAGGGCCATGCTGGCCCGCACCGCCGGCAACAGTTCGCCTGATTCAAAGACCACCTGCTGCTTGTTCCAAAAGTCGGTGGCAACGACCTTCAGCGGAATCTTCAGTTCCTTGAAGGTGCTGACCTGCAGTTGCTCGGTCAGAAAGCCAAGCAGCTTATCGCCTTTGATGAGGCCCTTCGGCTTCAGGCTGAATTGCGGATCGATCAACTGCAGAAACTTGAACATCTCCTTGTTGCGGAAGAAATCCTTGAGCGAAGAGTTTTCGGATTTGGTGAGCAGATGGCCGAGCATGTCGGCAATGTCTTTTGCGGAGTGGCCCGAGGCGTAGAGCGCACCCATGATCGCGCCGACACTTGTGCCTGTGATGCAGTAGGGCTTTATGCCCAGCTCGTCGAAGACTTCCAGGATCGGAATATGCGCAAACCCCTTGGCTCCACCACCACCGAGTGCTAGACCGATTTTTTTCATACAGCGAGTATGCATTGAGGACTTCGGGCTTTAAAGGCAATTGAAAGAAATTTGGTATGTAGTATGCCGGTTGGATTTGAGAGGGCGTGAGTGCCGAGTCGGCAAGTCCTCGGGTATTCCGAGGTCGAGGACCTCGGCTACAGGTATAGGGCAGGGGCCGCGACCCCGCCGCTTTCCAGCTGCCGAGCGTGCGCAAAAGCGGAGTGGCATTGTCGTTTCCCGCCGCACTCCAGAGCGGACGCGTGGGGACACGTGTCCCCACCAGACGCACAGGGTAGGGCGGTCTGTCCCTAGGCCGCCGTAAATCAGTTGCACAGGGTAGGGCGAGGGCCGCGACCCCGCCGCTTTCCAGCTGCAACTTCACGAGCGTTGCGTACTTCGAGTGAAAAGAATCTGTGAAGAACCGCAGCTATGCCGTCCATTCGGCGTCAGCGAGAAACTCGGAAACGATCGCCTTGTAGGTCGAGAGGCGCTGGGCCTTTTTGAGCTTTTTGAACATGGGTCGGCCATTGGAGAGGTGGGTGGCCTGATAGGTCCAGAACTCCTTCATCTTTCCCAGGACCGGATGATCACCGTGCAGGACCGCCTCATAGCTGGATACAACGTCGGCATGAAACGCAGTGATGCGCTCGATGGGATTGGTAGGGCGGTGTGTCCCCGCACCGCTACGGACGGCTGTCCCAGCCGTCCCTACCTTAATCTCCTCGCAAAGAAATGGATTGGCCAGAAGTCCACGCCCCAGCATGAAACGACCGACTTCAGGGAATCGAGACTCCACCATCTGGAAGAAAGCGCGGTTGTTGATATCGCCGTTGTAGCAGACGGGGAGTTGCAGAATCTTCAAAGCCTCTTCGAAGGCATTGAGATCGGCAGTGCCGTCATACATCTGCTCCGCGGTACGCGGATGGATGATCACTTCGCTGAGCGGATATCGATTCAGCACCGGAATCAGTTTCAGCAGTTCCGATTTATCGGAAACCCCGAGCCGCACCTTGATGGAAATTCTACAGGGGCTTCGGTCGCATATCTGGTCGAGGATCGAGTCGACCAGCTCGGGGTGCGGCAGCAGTCCCGAACCTCGTCGTTTTTTACGGATCGGCTTGTGTGGACAGCCGAGGTTCCAGTTGACCTCCTCATAACCCAGATCATGCAGGGCGATGGCCATCTGCACGAAGTCGTCGGGATTATTGCCGATCAGCTGCGGGATCAGCGGCAGGCCGGAGTTGTTCTCCGGAAGGACATCCTTCAACAGCTTGGGATTGATGCGTTCCGCACTGACCGTCGAAATAAACGGCGCCATTTCGAGGTCCAAGCCTTTGAAGTGGCGAACGAATGCCTTGCGGTAATGCATCGTCGTGATGCCGCGCATCGGTGCCAAAACCAAGATGGGGTTTGTGTCTGCCATCAATCGTCCTCGTCCTTCGTTCTCGAACTCGTCCTCGGTTTTCGAGTACGAGGAGGAGGGACGAGTTCGAGGACGATTATTTACTGAGCACGCGAAAGGTATTTGCGCTCGCGGGTGTCGACCTTGATGGTTTCGCCCGGTTCGATATATTCCGGCACCTGAACAATGAGCCCGGTGGTGAGCGTGGCGGGCTTGGTGCGGGAGGTTGCCGAGGCTCCTTTCATGGCCGGCGGACACTCGACAATTTCGAGGTCGATGGTGTCGGGCATGCGCAACGTCAGCACCTTGCCGTCGGAGACCAGGGCCATGATGCCTTCCATATCCTCGACCATGAATGGGAGGCACTCTTCGATATCATCCATCACCAGCTCAAACTGCTCGTAGGATGCAAGGTCCATGAAGGCATAGCGGTCGCCGTCCTGATAGAGATACTGCACTTCGTTGGTTTCATAGCTCGTCTCCTGAAGCGCATCATCCGCACGATAAGTTTTGTCGACTTTCTGTTTGGTGGAAACATTGCGGAAACGCACTTTATAGATCGTGCCACCGCCGCGTGCTGTGGGCGACTGCTGGGAAATGTTTTCGATACAGTGCGGGGCACCGTCGATGTCGATAACGGATGACTTCTTTAAATCGCAGGCCTTGATCATAACGTGCTCCTTGTTAGGAAACCGCGCAATATCTCCAAACATCAGGGAAGAATCAAGTTTGATGTAAACACAAATGCACCAAAGCCCTTTGTTTCAATCCTTATCAACCATCGTGGAATTCTCTTTGCCACCAAGGCCGTATGAGCAGAAAAGATGCTGGTGTTGTACCGATCATGCGCCTGATCAGCACTGCTCGGCCGCAACCTATCCGGCCTTAAGAAAAGCGTACGTCTTTTCGCTGACACGCTGGAGAGATTCCGTCAGCTTCGCGAGCTGAATGGGTTTTGTGATATAATCATCCATGCCGGCGGCGAGTCCTTGATGGCGGCTTGCATTATCGGCGTTGGCCGTCATGCCGAAGATAAGCGGACGCAGCTTTCCTTCCAACCGACTAATGATTGTTCGCGTTGCGGTCAGTCCATCCATTCTGGGCATCTGCACATCCATCAGCACCACATCATAGTTATTTTGCTCGACCATTTCGACGCCTTTCAGTCCGTCCTGGGCCAGATCGGCGCTAATCCCAAGTTTTTCGAGCATGCGCAGGATCACTTTCTGATTCAGTATATTGTCCTCAACCACCAGCACACTTAACGCGTTGAGCATATACGGCTCGCCTTCATACGCATTGGTGTCTGTGTTAGTATGGGATGCAAATATGGTCGCAATTCTCCAGTGGAGTTGACTGGGCCTGACCGGCTTGTGCAACCATGCCGCAATCCCGAGGGATTTGTCCGGATTAGTTGAACCGATGGAAGAGAGCACCATGATCGGGAGCTGGCCGGGGGCATGCTTTTTACGCACTTCCCGAATCAACGTGCAGCCATCCATATCCGGCATCTGCATATCGCAGATCATCAAGGCATAATCATGACCGTCCTCGATCGATTTAAGCGCATCCATCGGCACATCGAACGCGATTGGGTTGAGATTCCAGCGTTTCAGTTGAGTGGAAATTATTTTTAGGTTGGTATGGTTGTCATCGACCACCAGGACATCGCGGTTTGGAAGATTGAACGGTTTTTGTTTAGTATGAACCGTATCAGCAGAGGCGGTCGTGGCAGGGGTATGTATGGTAAAATGGAAAGTCGATCCTTGCCCGAGCGTGCTTTCCACCCACATACGTCCACCCATCATCTGGCTGAGCCGGCGGCTGATGGGAAGCCCCAGTCCGGTGCCTCCATAATTGCGGGTTATCGAGGCGTCGGCTTGAGTGAAGTCCTTGAAGACGTCGTCCAGCTTTTCGGGTGCAATGCCGATGCCGGTGTCGTGAACGGAAAACCGGATTTCGTGTGCCTGATCATTCGTTTGCGCGGTTACACTAAGCCCGATCTCTCCTTCCTTCGTAAACTTGAAGGCATTACTGAGCAGGTTCAGCAGGATTTGGCGCAGACGGGTAGCATCGCCACGGATCATGGCCGGCACATTGGCATCCACATTATAAATCAGCTCAACATGCTGTTCGGCAGCTTTTGGCATAAATAGCTCCAGCGCATCTTCCAGACACGTGGACAGACAGAAAGCCACTTCTTCAAGCTCAAGATGTCCGGACTCAATCTTGGAAAAATCGAGAATGTCGCAAACCACACCCATCAGCGAATCGCCGCTGATCCGGATAATATCCCCACATTCCCGCTGTTCCTCATTGAGTTGCATATCCAGCAGCAGGTCGGTCATGCCAATGACCGCGTTCAACGGCGTTCGGATTTCGTGGCTCATGTTGGCCAGGAACTGACTTTTCATCTCGGTGGACTTTTGAATCGTTGCATTGGCTTTCTGCAGCTGTTTATTAAGCCGACGTGACTTTTGATTCAGCCTACTGGTGACAATTACGCTAACAATTGAAGTTGCAAGAATCACGAGAAGCGCGCTGAATAGCGGGGCATTTCTCTTTATTACATGATGAAACATCAGCTTCTTGCTTGGTCCTGTTCGTATTACTTTCAGACATTCTTCAACCGAGCTGTAGTCCTGTGGAGGTACCCATGAACATCGGGAGGCGTTCAGCGCTGGGGAATTCGGCTTGAGTTGAAATAAGGCTGTTGCAATTGTGTTCCCCAGTTCGCTTGGAATGTGTTTGGCCTTGGCCAATACATCGGATGGGTAAAGCCCGATACTGTGAGGATATGGATAGTCCGCGCAATCCCCCTCGGCGGAGCAGGAGTGCGGGATGATACTAAACTCGTTTTGTTCGACAGATCCGCTCATGATTAATCTATGTAGCTTATCAGCGCTGATAATTCCGGCGTCCACCTTGCCCTGGAGAACGGCGGTCGTTACATTGTCAGCCCTGCCGATAAAATCGACGGTATAATCTGTTTCGAGCTGGTATCCCCTTTCAATCAGTTCCCGCATCACTACCAGCCATCTTTGAAATGACGATTTTGAGGCTGCGGCAATGGTTGCGCCCCTAAGGTCAGACCAGTCTGGAGAAGGAACCTTGTCTCGCCGAAAAATAACACAAGTGCCAATCATTGATGTTTTTGCAGAAGAAGGCTTCGTGGATGCAATCGGGGTCATTCCGGCGGGTTTAGCCAGTTCGATATAATTTTTTGGATTGACGATAAGGAAATCAACCTCGGTCGCCTTCAGCGTTTTCGACTTCGCACCTTCAATGCTAACGAGTTCAAACCGGTAGCCGGGCATGGTTTCTTCAAGATGTCGAGCAGTCGCGGACCACCTCTGATCGACTACATGCTGAGGCGGTCCGCTTACCCCAATACGCAAAGTTTCTTCGGCCATGGAAAAACCTGGTGCCAATATCAATACTGTAGAAATCAACGCAATCGCACTTCGCATAGTATGCTCCAATGAATGAGTTCCGCTTGGAAATGCATTAAAGGTGCCAAGAGGAAGGGAATTATAATGTAATGCTTGGTTAATATATGCTTTTTCAGTGAAATGTGCTGTCGACCAAGCCCGTCGATCAAGCTTGGCGAAGGAGGGGTACCGTCATGACAGGCGGGTATTCGATGATTTCGAAGTCCATGGTGCTGGGCATGCACAGGTCAGCGCCTTACCGATCGGAAATCGGGGCGGAATTGCGCCTACATCGCGAAACCAGGCAACATCCCCAAACCTCAGCGAGGAACCAGGCAAGGAGCCACGGAATGCACAGAAGTTCAGCGTATTCCGTGCATTCAGCGAGTGGAATTAATCATAGTGGCGCAGAAGCCCGCGCCGAATCCGTTGTCGATGTTGACGACGGTGATGTTGGGTGCACAGGAGTTAAGCATCGTAAATAGCGGTGCGAGGCCGTTCATATGCGAGCCGTAGCCCACGGAGGTCGGGACGGCGATAACCGGGCAGGCGGCCAGGCCTCCGACCACGGAGGGCAGGGCACCTTCCATGCCGGCCACGGCGACGATGCAGCGGGCCTGCTGTATTTTTTCGTTTTGTGCCAACAGACGATGAATGCCGGCCACGCCGCAATCGTAGAGTCGTTCAACCTTCGCGCCGGAAATGGATGCCGTAACCGCTGCCTCCTCGGCGACCGGAATATCGGCAGTGCCAGCGCTGATCACAAGCACACTGCCGGTTTTTTCGCGCGCCTCTTTTTCCAAGGTAATGGTTCGTCCGAGCTCATTGTAGACCAACCGGTCATCGACTTTCTGCAGTCTGGCGAACAGCTCCGGTTCGGCGCGTGTCATCAGCAGGTTGCCATTGTGCTTTTCCAGCGCCTGATAGATTTTTTCCACCTGTTCGTGGGTTTTTCCCTGACAGAACACCACTTCGGGATAACCGGTGCGCAGGGCGCGGTGATGATCCACCTTGGCGAAGCCCATGTCTTCGAACGGCAGGCGCTTCAGCGTTTCCAGCGTTTGGTCGAGGTCGACCTCGCCGCCTTTGAACTTAGAGAGCAGTTGAACGATTTTATCTGTTTCCATAATTAAAACCTTTTTGAAATGTTGATGGTTAATTCGTCTGTTTCCATGGCGGCGTGCCCGGCAGCAGGGCTTTGAATTCATCATTGATTTGCTGTTGGTATTCTTCTGAAAAACCGCCGGAAAGGAATTTGGTGTAGGCCTCATCCATGAAGCGTTGCCAGCTTTGGACCTCATGCCCGGGGTTGATCGGAAAAAAGTTGCAGCCGATGGATTCCGCGGTGGCCATATCGCCGGGGGCATCGCCGATCATGAGGATGGCATGGGCAGGATAGCGGTCGCCGGCCGCCATCGTGAAATGGTCGATCTTGCTGCCCAACTCCGGGCCGGCAATGACGGAGACATATTTTGCCAGGTCGTCGCGGTACCAATCCTTGAGCAGGGCGACCGCCTGGGTTT
This sequence comes from Kiritimatiellales bacterium, assembly GCA_013042165.1. Classification (GTDB taxonomy): domain Bacteria; phylum Verrucomicrobiota; class Kiritimatiellia; order Kiritimatiellales; family Pontiellaceae; genus Pontiella. The sequence goes on from JABDQT010000223.1 coordinate 7,641, forward strand.
GGGAGATTACGATGGCATCTGAATGTTTCCGGATCAGTTGCAGCGCCTTTTCCACCCCTTCAAAGGGCGGTGGATCTGGCATGTTCCGGTCAATATCCTCGTTCAGCGCGACGCTCCATGCATAGGTCTGCTCGAGCAGTTTGCTTCCGATCCGTCTTGCTTCAGCCTGCAGCGTGTCGTTGCTCAGCGGCAGTCCCGAATCGCAATAAACCCGCAGATCGGAAGGGTCGGGCAGGGCGGCATGATCCCGCGCTTCCGGCCAGTCGTTGAGCAGCTCGAAGGTTTTACAGAGACCCAAAAAGCGGTTCAGGCCGCGATAGGTGGAATAGAGATAGGTAAATTCCGCGGCTGCACGCACCTGCGGCTCAATCGCCTCCAGTCCCCAATGGCGGATAATGGCCGGATGAAAATGATCCTTTTGCTTCGCTTCCATCGTGTCGAAGACGCAACCGTCGGAATCGATCCCCACGAAGGTTTCGAACCTGGGAAGGAAGTTGATCAGATCGTCTTTGGTGAATTCTTTCATATAAACGGGCTTCAATTGGATGCGAACAGTAGGTCGTGGTAAGGCAACGGGTCAAGCTTGGAGCGGCCGAAGTGCATATTTTTCATGTTTTTTGTAGCATGAAACGGCCACTTTCGCTACCTTTCGCGACTATATTACTAAATCCGCATAAACGAATAGAGGTTAGCCATGAGCAAAATCAGAGTAGATCACGTTTTTACGTCCGAGTCCGTTTCCGAGGGGCATCCCGACAAGGTATGCGACCAGATTTCCGATGCAATCCTCGACGCCTGCCTTGAGCAGGATTCCAAGAGCCGCGTGGCTTGCGAGACACTGACCACCACCAATATGGTGGTGAACGCCGGCGAGATCACCTGTTCCGGCTGGGACAAAGTCGACCCGGAAGCCATTGCCCGCAAAGTCGTCCGCGAGATCGGCTACGACCATGAAAAGTTGAAGTTTTGCGACGATACATTTGAATATATCAACCGCCTGCACGAACAGTCACCCGACATTTCTCAAGGCGTTACCGCCGGAGAGGGACTCTTTGCAGAGCAGGGCGCAGGCGACCAGGGTATGATGTTCGGCTACGCTTCCGACGAAACCGAAGCATTGATGCCCGCGCCGGTTTACTACAGCCACCTCCTGCTCGACGAGCTCCAGAAAATCCGCAAGGCGGGCACGATTCCCTACCTGCGCCCCGATTCCAAATCGCAGGTATCCATAAAGTATGTGAACGGTAAACCCGACCACATCACCGCAGTCGTGATCTCGCACCAGACCGACGATGTGCCTCTCGAACAGATTCAGACGGATCTCGAGGCCGTTGCCAAAAAGGTGCTGGAACCCAGCGGATTGTTGAAAGACAACGTTAAATATTTCATCAACCCGACCGGAAAATTCGTAATCGGCGGCCCGCACGGTGACGCCGGACTGACCGGCAGGAAGATTATTGTCGACACCTATGGCGGCGTCGGCAGCCATGGCGGCGGAGCATTCTCCGGAAAGGACCCCTCCAAAGTCGACCGTTCGGCCGCTTATTATGCCCGCTACGTCGCCAAGAATATCGTGGCTGCCGGACTCGCCGGAAAGTGCGAAGTGCAGGTGGCCTATGCCATCGGAGTTGCTGAGCCGCTCAGCATCAACGTCGATACCTACGGCACCGGCAAACTTGAAGACAGCGAGCTCGAAGCCGTCGTCGCATCCAAGCAACTGTTCGACTTCCGGCCCGCTTCACTGATTCAGGAGCTCGGGCTGCTTGAGCCGAAGGGGTGGAGCTACCGCGAGACGGCCGCCTATGGACACTTTGGTCGCGATCAGTTTCCTTGGGAAAAGACCGATAAGGTGGACGCACTTCGCAAGGCCTTCAACCTGTAGGCGGAGGTTCCCTGCTTCGAACAAGCGTGCGCTCGTTTGTCGGGTGCACGCTTTTTTTGTGCCGCGAGTACGCTCTTGAAGAAAAAGACCGCATCGGTATAGTGTCCGCAATTCCATAAATCATTTTTAAACCCATGACGTATAAACGAAGAATCGAACAGCTTGAAACCTACATGCTATCCGTCCTCGACGGTTCGCGCACCGGCAAGTGGCCGGCCACCCTGCGCATCCTGCTGAAGGTGCTTTCGGTTGTTTTTTCGATCATTGTTCAGATTCGGCTGGCCCTCTACAAACACCGGATCATCCGGCCAAGCACGCTCGGGTGCCAGGTGATCAGCGTGGGCAACCTGACCGTTGGAGGTACGGGAAAGACTCCGGTTGTGGAAGTATTTGCGCGCAACCTGCAGAAGCAGGGCCGCAAGGTCGCCATCCTGAGCCGCGGGTACAAAAGTAAAGAGCTCCCCTTCATGCAGAAAATGGTTCAGCGCATTACGACCGGAAAGATCGAGACACCGCCCCGCGTGGTTTCCGACGGCAAACGCCTGCTGCTTGATTCATGGACGGCCGGAGACGAGCCCTACATGCTGGCCTCAAATCTTCCGAATGTTTCGGTCGTGGTCGACAAGGACCGCGTCAAGGCCGGAAAATATGCCATCAAGGAGCTGGGATGCGATACGCTGATTCTCGACGATGGCTTCCAGTATCTGAAACTCGGGCAGCGCCTGGATATTGCGCTGGTGGATCGCACCAATCC
>JABDQT010000226.1 GCA_013042165.1 Kiritimatiellales bacterium
AGGGCAAAGGCGGCGGAGATGTCACCAAGGAAGAGTTTGTTGCAAAACAGCAGGAACGGCTTGAGAAACAAGGAAAAGAGTTCGACAAAGCCAAAATCGAAAAAAGATTCGACAGAATGGATGCGAACAAGGATGGCGTCCTGACTGCAGATGAAAAAGGCGGCGCGAAAAAAGGCAAGTCCAAGGAATAACTTTAGATCAGCATTCTAATGCTATCAACCCCGCTCACGATGGCGGGGTTTTTTTTGTGCTATGCATACACCGCCAGCCGCAACCCTCTGCGGCTTGAAGCACTGTCCGACTTCAGCGTGACAACAATCTTTAAAAAGCTATGATGCCCGAAATGTCCCTGTACAACCCAGATACGATTGCGGCGATTGCCACGCCCCCCGGCGAAGGCGGGGTTGGCATTGTCCGTATATCGGGACCCGGCGTGTGGGCAATCGTTGACGGGCTTTTTCTGTCGATGGATAAACAGTCTGTGTCCGACCGCGCGCACGGTACTTTTGCCTATGGCAAGGTCGTGGAGGCGGACGGGTCGGAAATCGATACCGGACTCGCATTGGTGATGCGTGCCCCGAAAAGCTATACCTGCGAGGATGTGGTTGAGATTCAGGGCCATGGCGGGGCGGTCGGGATGCGCCGCATCCTGCGCCGCGCGCTCGAGGCCGGTGCGCGCATGGCCGAGCCGGGCGAGTTTACAAAGCGTGCCTTTCTCAACGGCCGCATCGATCTGGTGCAGGCCGAGGGCATTTTCGACCTGATCCGTGCGCGCTCCGACCGTGCCGCTGCCGCCGCGCTGGAGCAGATGGAAGGAAAGCTCAGCCAACAGTTCAATATCATCTACGAGGCGTTCCTTGAAGTGGCCGCCAACCTTGAAACCACGCTGGATTTCGTGGAGGACGAACTCCCGGATGATGTATTTTCGGGTATCGCCAGCCTGCTGGACCAAACGTTTCTGTCTTTGGATCAGCTGCTCGATACCTGGGACGAGGGCCGCCTGCTGCGCGAAGGCGCACGGGTCGTGATTCTCGGCCGTCCGAATGCCGGCAAATCAACCTTGCTCAATGTGCTGCTCGGATTTGAGCGCGCGATTGTGTCGAGCACGGCCGGTACCACACGCGATACAATCGAAGAGGGATTTGTGCTCGATGGCATTCCGCTGCGCATTATCGATACGGCCGGCCTGCGCGAAACCGACTGCGAAATCGAAGCCGAGGGTATTCGGCGTGCCGAGGCCCATGGGGAAGAGGCGCATCTGGCAATCTATCTGCTCGATGCCTCCGAGCCGCTGGATGAGGAGGATCGCGTGCGCCTGGCCCGGCTCGATTCCGATAAAAGCGTGGTGGTGCTCAATAAGATCGACCGGGGCCGGAGGGTTGTCGAGGTGGATGGGGTGCCGGTCAGTCTGGTTTCGGGCGAGGGGATTGACGCGCTGAAGCAGGCTATGGCCGACAAGCTGGAAAAGGGGGCGGATCTACACGCTCCGCCGCATGCGGTGATCTCCGAACGCCACCGCCAGTTGCTGGTCAAGGCGCACCGCGAAGCCCGGCAGGCCCGCGAATTCCTGAATGAAAACGTGGAGGAAAATGCCGTGCTTGCGACCGAGCATCTGCGCACCGCGCTCGAATATCTCGGTGAGGTAACCGGCCGAGTGTATCATGAAGAGCTGCTCGACAACATATTTTCCCGGTTCTGCATCGGTAAATAAGGGTTGCCAGCCCGCACCGAAGGCGGAAATCCCGCCCTGCTAAAGTGGGGTAAAAAATTTGTAACCTGCCGGGGTGCGCGTTAACATCCGCACCCTTTGATACAACGAGGATTTCGAGATGAGCAGGAACCTGGCACCGATTGTCAAATGGGGCACCGACAAGAAATACAAGAAAGTCGAGGACTTCCTTCGGCGTCCCTCCGTCGAAGAGCAGGCGATGAAGGCCGCCGCACGGATTCTGGCGGCTGTGAAGGAGCGCGGCGACAAGGCCCTGATCGAGTGCGCCCGCCTTTACGACAAGTCCAATATTTCGACCCGTCGCATCCGGGTATCGCCGGCCGAAATTGCCGCGGCAAAAAAAGCCGTCGATGCCGATTTCAAGAAAGCCGCGCAGGAAGCGCACAAACGCATCATCGCATTCTCCGAAAAGGGGCTGCGCGATGATTGGCAGATGCCCACCCCGAAAGGCGGGATGCTGGGCGAAAAGTTTGTGGCCTATGACCGCGTCGGCGCTTACATCCCGGGCGGGGCCGCGCCGCTGGCCTCGACCGCGCTGATGACTCTGACACTCGCCAAGGTGGCGGGGGTGAAAGAGCTGGTGGCCTGTTCGCCGGCCGATACGGAAGGCAATCTGAATCCCTACATCATCTATGCGCTGGATCTGGCCGGTGCGACCGAAATCTACAAAATCGGCGGCGTACATGCGATCGGCGCCATGGCGTATGGGACGAGATCGGTGGCCAAGGTGCGGAAAATCGTCGGCCCCGGCGGCCCTTACGTGACGGCCGCCAAGCGGCAGGTGTATGGCGATGTTGCGCTCGATATGGTGGCGGGGCCCAGCGAAATTGCCGTGCTGTGCGACAGTTCCGCCAATCCCGCGCATGTTGCCGCGGATCTGCTCTCGCAGGCCGAGCATGGTACCGGATCCGAAAAGGCACTGCTGGTGACCACTTCGCAGAAGCAGGCCGAAGCGGTGCGCAATGCCGTGCTTGAGCAGGCGAAAACGCTGTTGCATTCGGAGCCGATCCACGAGGTGCTCAACCGGGGTATGTTGCTGGTGGTTGTGGGTAATCTGGCGGAGGGTATGCAACTGTGCAACCTGTTTGCCCCCGAACACATGGAGCTGATTGTTAAGCAGCCCGAAAAGTGGATCGACAAGGTGCAAAATGCTGGTGCGCTGTTTATCGGGGAATGGACGCCCGAGTCGGTGGGCGACTTTGCCGCCGGACCCAGCCATGTGTTGCCGACGGGCGGAACGGCCGCCTATTTCTCCGGCCTGACGGTCGAGGATTTCCGCCGTCGCGTTAGCCTGATCCAGTTCACGAAACAGGACCTTGAGGATGTTCTGCCTGTGGTGGAGGCCTTCGGGCGTGTTGAAACCCTCGATGGACATGCCCGTTCCGCCACCATCCGATTTGATAAATAAGCGAGTTTTTGTATGAACGATTTAATTAGAAAGTCGGTTCTGGCGATGACGGGATATGTGCCCGGAGAACAGCCCGATGATGCCGGCATCATCAAGCTGAACACGAATGAGAATCCATACCTCCCATCGCCGGATGTGCAGGATATTCTGTCGATGGTCGATATTGCGGCGCTTTCGCGTTACCCGGATCCGGGGTGCCTCGAGCTGCGCAAGGTGATTGCCGAGCTGCACGGCTGCAAGGTTGAAAACGTCTTCGTGGGCAACGGCTCCGATGAGGTTCTGGCGCTGTGTATTCGCGCGTTTGTCGAGCGGGATGGCTCGGTGGGTTATTTCGAGCCCTCCTATTCGCTCTATCCCGTCCTGGCCGATATCGAGGATGTCGAGAAAAAGCCTGTCGAGCTGGATGCCCGTTTCGGATGGAAGATGGAGAACGGCTATTCCGCATCGCTCTTTTTCATGGCGCATCCGAATGCACCCACCAGCCTGACTTACGGCCGAGACGATATTGTTGATTTTGTCAGGGGCTTTAAGGGTGTGGTGGTGATCGATGAGGCCTACGCCGATTTCGCGCAGGACCACTGCATGGAGCTGGCCCTCGAGCACGACAATGTGCTGGTCTCCCGAACCCTTTCAAAATCCTATTCCCTTGCCGGTATCCGGTTGGGGTATTGCGTAGGGAATGCCGATCTGATCGGCGCCATGTTCAAGATCAAGGATTCCTATAACGTAAACTATCTGACACAGGAAATTGCACGGGTTGCGATTCTGGATCAGAACACAATGCACGCCAATGTGCAGGCGATCATCGAGACGCGGAAGATGGTCTCCGACAAGCTGCAGGAGCTGGGCTTCGAAGTGTCCGACTCGCAAACTAATTTCCTTTGGATCAAGCCGCTGGGTCTTGGCGCGAAAACCCTGTTTGAAGGGCTGCGCCGGAAAAAGATCCTGGTCCGCTATTTTGAAAGTGATCCGCGCATTCGGGACTATCTGCGTGTGACGATCGGTACTGCTCCTGAGATGTTCTCGTTTCTGGATGCGGTTGAAGAGCTCGTCAATGGAAGCGAATAAGCGTTTTTTGCCGGGCATCGGCCTGCGCCGGCCGAGCCGAGGTATCGATTTCCGGTTGCTTGACTCGGTATCGGGTTCGGGCATAATACCGCGCAAATTGGACGGACTTTATTTATGATCAAAGTTTCTGGGGTAACGAAAAAATATCCGGCGCGTTTGGCTGTCGATAATATTTCGTTCGAGGTGGATCGCGGGGAAATCGTCGGTTTTCTGGGCCCCAACGGGGCGGGAAAAACCACCACGATGCGGATGCTGACCGGATATCTTCCGATGAATTCCGGATCGATTGAGGTGGCTGGTTTCGATGTGGTCCGGCAACCGCAGGAAGTGCGCCGCCGTATCGGCTACCTGCCCGAAAACTGTCCGCTTTACCCGGAAATGCGCGTCGATGAATATCTCCGTTTCCGCGCGGAGCTCAAAGGCGTTCAGGCATCGGCCCGCAAGGCCAAAATAAACGAGGTCAAGGAGCAGTGCGGATTGACGGAGGTGGGTAAGCGCATCATCGGGCAGCTTTCCAAGGGGTACCGGCAACGGGTCGGTCTGGCCGACAGCCTGGTGCATGATCCGGATCTGCTGGTGCTCGACGAACCCACGGTCGGACTCGATCCCAACCAGATCCGGCAGGTGCGTGCGCTGATCAAGCAATTGGCGGAGCGCCATACGATTCTTCTTTCGACGCATATCCTTCAGGAAGTGGAGGCCATTTGCGAACGCATTCTCATTATCAAAGATGGACGTATTGTCGCATCCGATACCGAGGAAAACCTGCATCGCAAGCTGCATGCCTGCTCCATCATTGCCCTAGAGGTGCAGGCGGATAAAGCGGCGGTATTGGAACATATCGACGGCGTCGGCGGAATGGATGTGCGCAATATCAATGAACTGGCCGACGGCTGGGTATGGGTCGAGGTCGAGGCCGATTCGCCCGACATGCGCGTGGAGCTGTTTAATCTTGCTGTGGCCGAAGGGTGGTCCCTGCGCGAGCTGACAGAGCGGCAGCATTCGCTGGAAGATACGTTCGTGCAGATTACCCAGAATCAGGATGTGGTCCAATGAGCGTTTTCTTCAGTCTGTTGAAAAAAGAGTTGTACAGTTGCTTTTGCTCGCCGATCGCCTATGTGGTCATGTTTTTCTTCTGGGCGCTGACAGGCGGCAATTTTATCTGGCTTCTCGGGCAGCTTGCCCAGGGCGAGTCGCTGACGATTGCATCGCAGTTGATGTTCAGCGGACCGCTGTTGACCTTTGCTCTTCCGGTGGTGATTCCATTGATTACCATGCGCCTGTTTGCGGAGGAGCGGAAACTGGGAACACTCGAAGCGTTGCTGACGACGGCGGTCCGCGTTCCGGAACTGGTCCTGGCCAAGTTTGCCGGCGCGCTGGTGTTTTATGTGGTACTTTGGCTGCCGGTCTTCGTCTATGCCTACATCCAGCATGCCCTTTGCCCCGAAAGTGTCTCCGGCTTTCCGGATGGCGGTGCGCTTCGCGCGGGAGCCGTGGGCGTGGTGCTGGTTGGCGGGCTCTATATTTCCGTCGGGTTGTTTATGTCGAGTCTGACGTCGAGTCAGATCATTGCCGCGATCGGCGGGTTTGCGCTGCTGTTCGGTTCGACACTGAGTCTGGCACTGCTGGCCTATTCCGCGCAGAGCCACGGACTCCGGGCGGCGGGTCAGTATTATTCATCCTTTGCGCACATGATGGATTTTTCCCGCGGGGTGCTGGATAGCCGCAGCATCGTCATGTACCTGACCTATGCGGCTTGGTTTTTGTTTGCATCGGTCCGGGTGGTTGAGGGCAAGCGAAGTTAATGGCGCAGTTGCCGGAAAAGATTAAATGAAACGAATCGCAGCCAATCTGAATTCCCTGTTCGCAGTGATCCTGGCCCTGGTCGTGGTGCAGATGATCGGGTTTATCTCGTTGCGCAATCCCCTGCGCGTTAACTGGAGCGGACGCACCTATTACAGCCTTTCGGAAAAAACGCTGAACCTGCTTGATGAACTGGAGTATCAGGTGGTTGTGACGGTTTTTTTCCAGGAGGAGCACAAGCTCTACCACGATGTTGAAAACCTGCTCGAAGAATACCAGTACCACTCCCGCAATATCCGTGTGGAGTGGGTGGATCCCTTGCGCGACCTGGCCCGGACCGAACAGCTGGCCAACAAGTATGGGCTGACGGAGGCGCAGGTGGTCGTTTTTGAAATCGGCGACAGAAGCAAGGTGGTGCGTCAGGCCGATATAGCCGATATCATGATGGAGTCCGGTCGGAAGCAGCCGGTATATCGGGCCTTCAAGGGGGAGCAGGCATTTTCCAGCGCACTGCTTGAGCTGATGCAGGATGAGATCGAGCGGGTCTATTTTCTGGTCGGGCACGGCGAGCATCGCATCACGGATTTCGATCAGCTGTCCGGTTATTCGAAAATCGGTACCACGGTGATGCGTGACAACCTGGATGTGAAGGAGCTGATGTTAAGCGGGGAGAAGCAGGTGCCCGAAGACGCCGCGGCACTCGTGATCGCCGGTCCTGCAAAAACGATGGATTCGATTGAAGTCGAAATGATCGAGGATTATCTGAACCGCAGCGGTCGTGTGCTGGTGCTGATTGACGCCCTGAAAGAGACCGGGCTTGAACCGATGCTCTATCGGTGGGGCGTGGGGTTGCGGCAGGACATCGTGGTGGATCCCGAAAATACGCTGCGCGGAAGCGACGTCCATATCCGCCGCTACAGCGATCACTTGATCAGTGCCCAGATGGGTTCCATTGTGCAGTTTTTCCTGCCGCGTTCCATAGAACCGCTGGTTCTTGAGAACGGAAAGCCCGCCACGGAGGACCGGCCGGCTGTGTTCCCGCTAGCTTTCACCTCGGACCAGAGCTGGTCGGAAACACAGGTGGGTGACTCCACGGCGAGATTTGACGAAAATACGGGCGATCAACGCGGTCCGTTTTCGCTGGGGGTCGCCATCGAGCGCGGCGCATCGCAGGAGATGCTGGACGTGCAGATCAAGCCTTCGAGAATGGTGGTGTTCGGGGATTCCGATTTCGTGTGCAACGGGAGCATGGTCGGGGGAAATGCGGATTTGTTCATGAATGCGCTTAACTGGCTGCTGGATCGAGAGGAACTGATGGCCATTTCGCCCAAGCCGATCGAGGAAGTTAAGCTCAGTCTGTCGAGAAAGCAGCTGAACAGAATGTTTTGGATCAATGTGATCGGCATACCGGCTGTCGCAATGGTCATTGGATTGCTCGTCTGGGTACGGAGAAGGAAATAGGTACTCCATGAAAGGTCGCACCACTCTAATTCTGCTGATCTGCATTACGCTCCTGGGCTTGTTTATCTGGATTCAGGAAAGCTGGGTTGCCGGCAATCCAGTCAGGCAGATTCGAAAGATACGGCTGTTCGATCTCGACGCCGATACGCTGATGTCTGTCGAGTTCCGGTTTACGAATGCCGTGGTAAAAGTGACCAAGGATAATGGCATTTGGATGGCGGGAGCGGCCGAAGACAACATGGGACGCGGTGATGTCGAACTGATCCAGCGCATGGTCTCGGGATTGAATACGCTGGGGAAGGGGACCATCATCACAACCAAGCACCTGGAAATCCGCGGGCTGGATTCCGCAGAGTATGGCTTTGATCAGCCCGCAGTCGAAATCTCGGCGATGGATGTTCAGGGCCATCGGCGCTGGTTGGTCGGACGTCAAACTCCTCTGGGCAACATGGTGTATGTACAGCTGGTCGGCGACAGTGATATTTACACGGTTTCGGACAAGCTACTGCAATTCATTCCAGCTGACCCCGAGGCTATTCGAGATCGTCAGCTGTTTGACAGTGAGATTGCAGGCGTGCGGAGAATCGAAGTTCGCGGATCGGCCGGATTTGTTCAGTTGTTGAGAGATGCGCAAGCCGACTGGCGAGTGCACCAGCCCATCTCCGCACTGGCGGATACACGAGCGGTCGACGACTTCATCGCCAACCTCTATCGCTTCCGCATCAACGACTTCATCGCGGACAATGTCTCCGATTTTTCCATCTACGGCTTGCAGGGCGAGGCACGGCAGATTTCGCTGGCCGGGAATGATGGCACATCCCGTACGTTGATTGTGGGTGATGAAGTTCCGGGGCAGGCGGGATTTGTTTATGTGCGGCGCGCGGATGACACATCGGTGTTTACAGTGGATGAGGAGATCCTCGGTTCACTCAATGTTGCTGCAGAAGGTTTTCTCGACGTTGGGGTTTTTGAACTGCCGGAAAACGGGATATCATCGATTCGCATCAGTCGGGGAGCAGAAGAGCTTTCCCTGATTCAATCAGATTCGGGCGAGTGGAGGATTTCCCGTCCTGTTCAATGGTTCGCCGGTGCGAAAGAGGTTTCGGATCTGATCACGCTCTGGACCAGTGCGGTGATTACGGAGTTTAACGTCAGCGGGGCGTCGGCGGAACCGGAGTGGGTATTCGATTTCGTTTCGGCCGGCTCCGGCTTGACCAACACCATTGAGGTTCTCTCTTCGAACGGAAGCAAGGATGGCCTGATGATCCGTCGAGGGCATGATCCGTCGGTCAGCCAGATCAATCTGCCGGACATCCCCGGCTCGGTAATCGATCCGCTCCAGTACAAAAATAAGCGTGTCTGGGATTTGGACCAGGCGGCCATCAACCGGCTCGCCATCGTCAAGGCCAATGATCCGCAACAGGTTATTGAACGGGTGGATCCTCTTGTTTTTGCTCCGGCTGAAACCAATGGTAACGTTCGAGTGGATGGTGAGGCAAGCAATCGGCTTCTTCGGCAATTAGTCAATTTGGAAGCAACGGAATACATTGCCCATAACCCGCGCGACCTGGAGATCTATGGCTTGGTGAAGCCGGTTCTTGAGCTGCAGATCGGACTCTCAACCACGAATGAGCTTGGTCGGGTGCTGCTCGTGGGCCATGAGACCGCAGACGGCTTTTACTGCATGGTTAAAGGGCGCGATGTTGTTTTCTATCTGGGACAACCGCAGGTCGAGGCTCTTTCGGCCAATATCCTGACTTCGCAACCGGCTTCTTTCCCCAAGGATTAGATGAGCGCAACAAAGCCAGATCGGCGCATGGTTAAATGGGCCTGCGGGCTCTTGACCGCGCTGTACAGGATGGCTGCCGCGGTCGTGATTCTTGCGCTTGTTTTTTTTATTTTTCTCAGGACCTACGGCGTTCCAGATCCCTTGCTGCGCAAAGCGGTTCGCCAAGCGAATGCCGCAGGAATCCCGATCGATATGGATCGGGTTACACTGACTTTTCGCGGCTGGCGGGCAAACAATTTTCGGTATTACAGCAAACATCCCGATGATCTGGAACCGGTCATCTTCGCCGAGCAGCTGTATTTGACACACCTGCGGCCTCTCTCGGCGGACTGGAGCCTCGATGCCGAAGCGGCTGATGTAAAAATCAATCCTCCGGTAGCGTGGGGCATGGATGTGCCGCTCGAAAGCGACTTGCGAACGGTCGAAAACCTGAAGGTTTCAGTGGAGATATATTCTGATCGGATTTCTGTTTCGCAATGCAGTGCCGAGTGGCTGGGTGCGAATTTCAACGTGGATGGTTTGATCATCAGAACCAAAAAACCTTTGCGAGGTATTGCTGATCCCGCATCCGGGCTAAAGCTGAAACCGGTAAAACGCATTACCGCGCGGCAGTTCGATCTGTGGGAACAGCAGTTGCAGGACATTGAGTGCACTGACGGGCTGGATGTCCATGTAAACTTTATCGTCGACACACGGAAGCTTACCGATAGCAAGATTACGTATCGTGTGACTGCAGACCGGGTCAGTGCGTGCGAGGTCAATCTGTCATCCCTTGAGCTTGCCGGAGGATATTCCTTTCCCCGGGCAGAACTCCAGCTCTCGGTGAAGTCCGATGATGAGCATCTCAACGCTTCGGCTTCCTACAATGTTGAACTCGGGCAGGCAAAAGCAGCCATAGAAAACACGATCGTGTCAGAGCAGCTCCTCGGGTTACTCCCACAGCCGGTTTCCAAATTCCTGATCCGTGAGCAGATGCATCTCGCTCAGGTGCCTAAATTTTCTCTGGTTTTCGGTCCTGCTCCATTCGGAAGTTTGCTCGAGATGATGGAGGGTATGTTTGAGGTCGGTGGCATGTCCTATCGTGGATTGGAGATCGAGGCGCTGAAGGGGAATGTTCAACGAACCGAGAGCCTGCTGCAAATGACGGATTTAGAGGCTTCGGTGGTGGGTCAGGAGCATCGCTCCGCCTCGGTCGGCAGCTGTATGGCGGGGGGGCATGCCGAGGGGTTGGTGCTGTGGGATTCGAGCAATCAGTTCTTTCGGGTGGAAGCATCGGGTAGCCTGGATCCTTCACTCTTGCTGGAACCGCTCGGGAGGGTTCGGATCGCCACGAATGTTATTCAACGGTTCAGGTTTATGGACCGTCCGCCAAAAATCGATCTACGGCTGGGATCCAGTTTGACCGACTGGAACACGTTCTTCATCGACGTAGAAACAATCGCAACCAACGCCTCTTTTCATGATGCCGAATTCACTTCAGCCAATGTTTCGGCCCGCTATGCGAACAAAGTGCTGCATCTCGATCCAGTGGCTCTGACGCAGGGACGTGAGTTCCTGCGAGGTTCCGCCCGGATTGATTTCCATGAGCGCACGGCTGAATTCGATGGCAGGGGTAGTTTAAAGCCAGCGGCCTTGGAAGACCTGATTCATCCGGAGCTGGATCTGTTCGGGAGTCGCATCAAGGCGGTCGGCAATACCCTGATCACAGCGATAGGGAAAGTCGATTGGGCAACGATGCAGCAGACCGAATTTATTGCGGAAGTCAGCACGGATCAGCTGGAAGTCCCGATCGTTCGAATGGATGATTTCAGTGCAAC
>JABDQT010000228.1 GCA_013042165.1 Kiritimatiellales bacterium
ACCATATCGAGAGCATCTACGGGATCCTGAACGGTACCTGCAACTATATCCTCACCCGCATGGAGCGCGAAGGCTTGCCGTTCGATGAAATCCTGGCCGATGCGCAGGCGCTGGGGTATGCCGAAACCCCGCCCGATCTGGATATTGACGGCATCGATACGGCCCACAAGGCGGTGGTGCTGGCCTCCATGGCCTACGGTGCACCGGTGCCGATGGATGCCTGCCCGACCAAGGGAATTCGCGGTCTGTCCGAGCGGGAGATCGCCAATGCCGAGGAGCTGGGCTACCGCATCAAGCTGCTGGCCATTATCAAGGACAACGCGGGGGAGGTGGAGCTTTCCGTCGAGCCGGCCCTGGTGCCGACAGCGCACATGGTGGCGTCTGTCAGCGACTCGTTCAATGCGGTTTTTGTGAAGGGCGATATTGTCGACGATACGATGTACTATGGCCGCGGGGCCGGACGCCTGCCGACCGGCAGCGCGGTGATCGGCGACATTATGGAAGCCGCCGCAGACAAGCTCCACGGCGTCGGTACCCCGGTGAGCGTGACGATGATGCTGCAGAGGGATGCGCTGAAATACTGTTCGGCCGATAACATTGAAAAGCGCTGCTATGTCCGTCTCTGTCTCGAGGATAAACCCGGCGCAATGGCGCAGGTCATGAATATTTTCGGCCGGCACAACATCAGCATTGCCTCGGTGGTGCAGAAGGAACTGCACGAAAGCGGCTGCGCGCCGGTCGTAATCCTCACGCAGCAGGCCAAGGAATCGGAGTTTGTGGCCGCCATGCAGGAAATCGACGGCTTGGCGGTCTCGTGTCTGGCGCCCATCCGTATGCGGCTGGAAGATTTCGAGTAAATAATGATTCCTCGCAGAGGCACTGAGAACACAGAGGAAAAGAATACCGACGCAATGCTCTGCGAACTCTGCGCCTCTGCGAGGTCTAGAATGCTAGCTTACAGAAGGTAGTTAAGATGAAGGTTGTAAAGTTTGGCGGATCCTCCGTGGCGAATGCGGAGCAAATTTCGAAGGTGATCGATGTCGTTGCGGCCGATGCGGATCGCCGTATCGTGGTGGTATCGGCACCGGGCAAGCGCCACGGCGATGACACGAAGGTGACCGATCTGCTGATCGGACTGGCCAACGTTGTGCTGGAGAACGGCGATTATGAAGCGGCCTTGCAGGCGGTGGTTGCGCGCTATGCGGAAATCCAGCAGGAGCTGGGGCTGCCGGCGGACATCGCGGTTGCGATCGAGGCCGACCTCCGCGGCCGTATTGAAGATCGCGGCACTCACATCCTCCATTTCATGGACACGATGAAGGCGTCCGGCGAGGACAACAACGCCAAGATCATTGCGGAAGCCTTTTGCAAGCAGGGCCATGCCGCCAGGTATGTCAATCCCGGTGAGGCGGGGATGCTGCTCTCCGACGAGTTCGGTAATGCCGAGGTGCTGCCGGAATCGTTCGAAAAACTGGCGGCTCTCAAGGATGCATCTGAAATCATTATTTTCCCCGGTTTCTTCGGCAGCACCAAGGCCGGGGAGGTTGCCACATTCCCGCGCGGCGGCTCCGACATCACGGGAGCCATTCTCGCGGCGGCGGTTAAGGCCGATGTCTATGAAAACTTTACCGACGTTGATTCGGTGTATGCCATGGATCCGCGCATTGTGCCCGATGCCCCCGCCATCGAGCTGATGACCTATCGTGAAATGCGCGAACTGGCCTATGCCGGCTTTGGTGTTTTCCACGACGAGGCCATCATTCCGGCGGTCCATGCCGAGATCCCGATCTGCATCAAAAATACCAATCGGCCGGAAGCGCCCGGCACCATGATCGTGCCCGAACGCATTTACGAGCAGACCGAAGTGGCCGGCATTTCCAGCGCGGACGGCTTCTGCGCGATCTACATCGACAAGTACATGATGAACCGTGAAATCGGTTTTGGGCGCCGGCTTCTGCAGATATTGGAAGAAGAGGAAATTTCGTTCGAGCATACGCCGTCGGGCATCGACAACATGTCGGTCATCCTTGAATCCTCGGAGCTTGGCGATAAGGAGGATACCGTGGTCGAGCGCATCAGCAAGGAGCTGGGCCCGGACGATATTGCCGTCGAACATGGCCTTGCGCTTTTGATGGTGGTGGGTGAGGGCATGCACTATGCCGTCGGTATGGCGGCCCGGGCCACGCAGGCGCTTTCCGAAGCGGGGGTGAACATTGAAATGATCAACCAGGGCGCCTCCGAAATCAGCATGATGTTTGCCGTCAAGGAGACGGATCGCAAGCGGGCGGTCAACGCGCTAGGCCACGCATTTTTCAGCTGATTTCCTGTCTTGTTCCAGCGCCGCCTTTTTTGGATTTAGGGCGTTGACTCGCTTGGGGCTGATCAGTATACATTACGCCCTTCATCGCACCCGTGGTGAAATTGGTAGACACGCAAGATTCAGGTTCTTGTGCCAGCAATGGCGTGATGGTTCGACTCCATTCGGGTGCACCATTTTCAATGCCCGCCTAAACAGGCGGGTTTTTTTGTGTCCGTGCTTTGGAAATCCGCCGAAAACGTTTTCCAGCCCCATGAAAAACCGCTATGTTTCGGCGCTAATTTTTCAGGAGGCAGAAGCAATGGATTTGGATTCGGTGAACGAAGAGTGGATTGCGGGACTGGCGGATAACGCCGAAATCGATACGGAAGAGCTGATTGAGGCGCTGAACGCGCTGGTGGCCGCCGAGCGGGGCATGGAGGCGGAAAACGGGGCTCAGGCACTGTATGAGAAGCTGGTTGATGCCGATCGCGTGGATCCGGCGCTGGAGGTGCTGGCCTGGCTGCTCTGTGAGCGCCGCGGGGCCGCGGATGCGAAGACGGCCGTTGAAAAGCTGTTTTCCAAGGATCGCAATACGCTCAAGATGGTCGAACCCGCCGGCTTTGGCGGATCCACTCCCATAACTAAATGCTTCGAGCGCCTGCAGCACCTGCGGATGCTCAAGAACGGCATGCTTTGCTACAACGAAACATGGGGCTTCGGCATCATTGAAAACATCGACTTCTTTTATCAGCAGGTTGAAATCGATTTTGAAAGCAAGGGTGAACACGAAATGGCATTCAGCTATGCCGCCGATGCGCTCGAAGTGCTCGATGAGGATCATATCCTGGCGATCAAGCATAACAACCCGGCCGAGCTGGAGCGTATGCTCAAGAAGGATCCGGCCGAGGTCGTCCGCATTACACTCCGCAGTTATGGCAACATGTCCGTCACGCGCCTGATGGAAAAGCTGATTCCGTCTGTTATGCCGGAGGCCGGCTGGAAAAAATTCTGGGAGGGGGCCCGTCGCGCCCTCAAGAACGACGCGTCGGTGGAAATTCCGAAGAAGCGCTCGGACAACATTACGCTGCACAAAAAGCGTTTGGCCTATGATGACGACTGGTTTGCACTGGTTGCGGATGAGCGTGACATTGAAGGGCTGTTCGAACGCTTCAAGGAGATTATCGAGAAGCAGATCGACACCGCGTCCGATTTTGCAAAAAAGACCCTGGCCGATCGTCTTTCCTTCATCATCAAAGGGGCTCCGTCGGCGCGCCCGGAATGGAAGGCCGAAGGCTTCATTTATGCGCGCATTTTCGACATCGAACCCTCCGGTCTGGATACGGCCCGGCTGATTCATGATTTGATCGACGGCGATCTGGTCACCACGCTCGACCGCCTGCCTTCGCGCCAGCTTCAAACCTTGCTGACCATTCTGATTGAGAACGATCGGGAAGCGGTGATCGGTACCCTGAGCGAGGTGATCCCGGTGGTCAGCCATCCGGTATTGAACGAGGTCATGTCCGCATTGATTTCCAACGGCGCGGAAGAGGCCGTGCGCGAGATCATGACGGCAGCGGTGGCAAGACGCACGGCCAGCGCGCCGATGTTGCTGTGGTGCCAGCGCTCCACCGACTACATCGAAAAGTGGAATCTGATCTCCAGGGGTGACCTCGCCTTCCGCATCCAGGAAGTGCTTGAAGTCAACAGTGCCGGTGCCATGCTCCGCGCCCAGAATCAGCTGCGTGAGCGCTTTCAGCAGGAGGATTGGCTGCACGACGTTATGGGCGCAATGACCGAACAGCAACGCCGCGACTTCATGCGCCGGATCCACGAAGGCCACGGGTGGGATGCGCTCGATCGTAAATCCGTCGTGGCCAAAGTGCTCCGCAAGTTTCCGGAACTGCAGGACATTATTCTGCCCACCACCTCGGCCGCTCCCAGGAAGGAAATTCCCATGACTTCGACGCGCAGCTACACCGAGCGTCAGAAGCAGCTCGAGCGCATCATGACCGTCGATATTCCCGAAAACTCGAAGGAAATCGAGGTGGCCCGCAGCTACGGTGATTTGCGCGAGAACGCCGAGTTTAAATATGCCAAGGAGCGCCAGGGGCTGCTGATGGCGCAGGGTGCGCAGCTGGCCGAAGATCTGGAAAAGGTCAAGCCTACCGATTTTGCAGATATGCCGATCGATGTGGTGGGCGCGGGTTGCGGAGTGGAGCTGGCTTATGAAACCGGAACGACCGAGACGTACTATATCCTCGGGGTCTGGGATCAGGACGAGACCCTTTCAGTTATTTCGAGCGAAACCGGGCTGGCCAAAGCCTTGAAAGGGCATGCGGTCGGCGACAAGGTGGAGATTCCGGCCGGCGAGTGCGAGATCCGGACGATTCTCCCGTTGCCGGAAGGCATCAAAAGCTGGATTGCAGGATAGCGGCATACCGATAGACCCATCATGGAGCTGACACCCAAAAGCTTGAAAAAGAAAAGCACGCGCCGTCGTGAAAAAGTTCCGCTGGTGCTGAAGAACTGGCGAAATCCGTTCCAGATGACCATCCTTGTCATTGCGCTGGTTTCATTCCTGGGAACCACCGGAGTGGATCGCTTAAAAGAGCGGCGAATCTATAAGGTACAGGTGAATCGTGCGGGCGAGCTTCGGGTTGAGCTGGATGCATTGAATCAGCAGGCGCTGCAGACCAGCGGCGATCTTCAGGTGCAGTTCGGGGATGTGATCCTCAAGCAAAAGTCTGAACAGGAGCGCACGCTCGTAAAACGGCTGGACGAACTGAACCGCAAGCTGGAGCTGACGTTTGCCGAGTTCAACGACTGCTATGCGGCCATGACCTATCGATATCGGTCAAAGCAGGGAGTTCAGGAATGGTTTTCCGCCGTCACGCGTCAGTATATCGAGTCCGCATTGGAAGGAAAGAATCACGAGCGGGCCCGGCTGGCGTATAACGCTTCTCATCTCAAATATCTGCTGGAAGATGTCCGGCCGCTTGTGATTGGTGAGGGCCGTCTCGAGATCCTTGGCGGAAACGATGTGTATAAGATTGTGGTGTGGCCGTTGTTGTCGGATGGCCCCCGTTTGGTTCAGGCCGATCCGGTCGGCAGTTCCTACGAGCTGCCCTATGCCATCCCCGTCATTGAAAAGGGCTCCTATCTGATCTGGGTCACGCGTGCCGACGGCGGATTTGCGCCATATCCCATCTACATGGAGCCGGGAGAGACCAATCAAGTGAGTCTGGTCGTACCTCCGCGAATTCCCGAAGGGATGGTCTTTGTGCCCGGCGGTCTATTTTACTGCGGTGGCGAGGCATCCTCGCGCTATCGGCTGCACCAGCGCGACGTCCCCGGTTTCTTTATCAAGCGGTACGAAGTGACGGTGGGTGAATACCTCGAGTTCTGGCTGGAACTGGATGACCCTCAGCTGCGGCAGGCCTGCATGAGTCGCATCCGCTACGATGAAGGCGCCGGCGAAGCGCACGACGCATGGGGCGCTGACGGAACTCTGCTCGATCCGCGCCTGTCACCGGAACTCCCCGTGGTGGGGATCACCGCGGAAGCGGCCGGGATGTTTTGTGCATGGAAGAGCCGGCAAGCGGGAGAAAGCATCCGGCTGCCTACGGACTTCGAATGGGAAAAAGCGGCGCGCGGCGTGGATGGGCGTGCCTATCCATGGGGCTCTGATTTCGAACCGGAGGCCAATCTGGCGTTGACGATGGACAATCCCAAGGGCAAGGAACGATATCCCCTGTGGGCCCCGCCCGGAAGATTCCTGCGCGATATCAGCGTATACAATGTCAACGACACGGGCGGTAATGTGCGCGAATATGCTGTTACGGCTGATGGGGTCGTCCAGCTGCGGGGCGGAAGTGCATCGACGCCTGCTTCGTTCATGCGCTGCAGCCATCTGTCCGGCACCCCCGCCATCCCGAGCGATGTCGGCTTCCGCTATGTCCAGGAGCTTGCGGAGTAGGATGCAACGCATCCCGGCAACCTCCGGTAAGGCCGAACAGGCGCTCGCACTCGTTGAATCGCTTCAGACCCGCTTTGTCCAATCG
>JABDQT010000233.1 GCA_013042165.1 Kiritimatiellales bacterium
GCTTAACAACAGAGATATTAACAGAATAATTTGGGACAAAATAATTCATCGATGCAACCGGCGGAAAAATCATTCTGCCCATAATTATTCTGTAAAACAAATTGCACATGAATAGGTTTAGAATCGCTCGTTTAGGATCTGTCGTCGCTAAAGCTATGGCGGATGAAACGCAAAATGGTATATAGCTAAAATGTTCTATAAAAGGGTGACGATGAGAATCCTGAATACCAGTCTCTTAATGATGATTCCGATCATCTGCGTATCGGCTGAAACGGTTGCAGCAGCTCCCCGGATGGCCGTTTTTCAGACCAGTCGTCAGGGTGACCGCCTGACACCGGTTGAGCTCAAAGAGTCCTCCCAATCAGCGACCTCCCGCACCTTGAAACTGGAACCCTCAAAGACCTACCAGACGCTGATTGGCATTGGTGGTTCCTTCACCGAATCGAGTGCCTATGTACTGTCCGAACTTTCGGTGCAAACCCGGAACAAAGTCATACAGGCCTACTTCTCGCCCGAAGGGGCGCATATTTCATTGACCCGAACCCACATCGCGAGCTGTGATTTTTCCGTCCGCAACTATACCTATGCACCCGTGCCGGATGACCTCGAATTGAAGTACTTTTCCATTGCGCCCGACCGTACCTACCTCCTGCCGATGATCAAGGCCGCGCAGGCGGTCGATGGTGCCGATTTTAAAATTCTGGCTTCGCCCTGGACGTCTCCGCCATGGATGAAAACCAACAACACCTGGAATGGCGGCGAGCTGAAACCCGAATTCTATCCGGCCTTTGCAAAATACATCGTCAGGTATATCGAGGCCTATGGCAAAGAAGGCGTGCCGATCTGGGGCCTCACGCCTGTCAACGAACCGCTGGGGAATGATGCAAACTGGGAAAGCCTGCACTTTAACCCGGAGCAGATGCGCACCTTGATCGCCGATCACCTTGGCCCCGCCCTCGTCGAGGCGGGCCTTGATGTTCCGCTCTGGATCTACGACCAGAACCGCGAAGACATTATGCTGGACTGGGCAGACGCTATTTACGGGGATGAAAAGGCCTCCGCCTTTGTGCGGGGAATGGCCGTGCATTGGTATCAAAGCACGGTCGATGTCGGCGGCGAATGGCTCGACCAGGTTCATGAAAAATATCCCGCCAAAGAAATCCTGCATTCGGAAGGGTGCATCGACGCGCTCGGGGATGACGAACCGATTGGCTCCTGGCTGGAGGATGACTTGTACTGGCGGCCCGAAGCCACCGACTGGGGGAAATTCTGGGCCGCCGAAGAGGATAAAAAGCACCATCCGCCCTACCGCGCGTTCTACCGCTACACCCGGGATCTCATCGGCGGACTGAACCACAACCTCGTCGGCTGGATCGACTGGAACATGGTGCTCAATACCCGCGGCGGCCCCAACCATGCGCGCAACTTTTGTCTCGCCCCGGTGCTGGTGGATTCAGGCCGCGATCACGCCTATCTGACACCGCTCTACTACTCCATCGCCCATGTCAGTAAATTTATTCGCCCGGGCGCGCAGCGCATCGGCCTCTCCGGACACGACGACACCTTCATGGCAACGGCATTCACAAACCCTGACGAATCCATTGCGGTCGTCGTTTTCAACCTGGCCGAGGAGGATGTGACCTACTCGGTTGAATGGGGTGAAAAGAGCTTTGCAGTCAAAATAAAGGGGCAGGCTTTGCAGACTATCGTTATACGAAATAAGTGATCTAAAAACGGAGTTCCAGTTATTAATCGGCGGCATGCTCTAGCAGTTGTTTGGCGACTTCTTCCAGATCATCAGCCCGCTCCAGTAGATCGAGCTGATAGTATTTGACGGTAAAGTCTTCGGCCTCTTTACGCAACGTTTTCGATACCTCCAGTGCAGCTTCACTGAGATCTTCCTGCCACCCCTGCAGGGCGCGCTCTAAGGAATCCTGCTTGCCGCTGCGTACGACAAAACGACCCGAGCCATAACGATAGCCGCACTTACCCAACTTTCGATTATAACTCCGAACCCAACTGCGCGACAGGACTTCTCCATCCCCCTCGCTCAACCGGTAGTGAAGAAAAACACCGGCTGTCATCCCATAGAACTGATCGTATTGTCCGTACAAGGCGGCTGCATCCACAGCTTCGCTCTGGAAAGTAGCCAGCTCCACTTCCTGCCACTTCGCATCGTGTAGCGGAACAGCAAATCTCCGGGTCTCTTCATAGCGGGTTCCTTCAAACATTTTGAGATTGCTTAACCGTTGGGTGCCGTGCTCGTTGGGCGGCACAATGATGAACGTGGCGAGACCAATTACTTTATCTTCACTGTTAACCACCGGCCCGCCGCTGTTGCCCGGAATAATCTCGCACGTGACTTCAATTTCTCCACGCCCCTTGCCGATCACCTTGCCTGCGCTTTTAGTAACAACGCCTTTGCCGTCGCTATTGCCGAATGCAAAAACCTCGTCGTCGAATGAACAGTCGCCGCCCAGGGCAAAGCCCTCCGGCTCATCAACCCTGAAGCGAACGGCATCCCGGTTTGTAGCCACCTGGATTCTTTCCTGCAATTCATAGGTGCGCGATGCATCCGTCATCCCGACAAATACCACCTTCTCATTGCCCTCCACCACGTGGCGGTTGCTGACCAGCCATGATTTCCCCCGGTCATGCAGAAGAAATCCGGAACCGGCTTCCTCGCCCTCGCGTTGTACCGTAAAAAGATAACCGTCCAGCGCTTCGGCGAACCCAAGGAACGGCAAAAGCCAGAGAGCCAGAATGGATAATAGTAAACGTAACATATATTTACTTCCTATCGGATATCCGCTCCCACCGGCGCAACAGCCGTCCATTTTGCGGAAGGAGTTCCCGAACTCTTGTGATCAACCATCAGACGTTCACCATACGGTGTGATGCGATGAACCCTTACACAGACACCATTGATACGCCCCTCGCTGTAGTTATTTTTACCCGGACCATAAGAAACCGAGTATCTCGTATTTCCAGATGTTTGATCCTGAAGCTGCTTGTTTACCACCGCCGGCAGTTCAAGGGGTAAACGCTTCACTTCATCCGGCGCCAGCGACGCCACTTCGAAGAAGCCCACGCAACGGTAGTCTTCCGGAAAATCATCGGAAATACCCATAATGGTCTGCTCAACAAAAACCTGATACTCGACAATCAGGTTTTTCAGAGGGAATTTCCCTTCGTTTTCCAGCACAATCGTCCGGTTTATCGCCTTGGTTTCGGCTTTCTCAAAATCCGATGAATCTTTCCTCGTTCCATCGCTAAATGCTACTTTGTAGTTGCTTGTCTTCATTTCCTCGCCGCGCAGCCGTCTATCATCGATAGAAATCTCAAATGACCGGGAGTCAAACAGATCATCCATCAAGGCGTTTTCAACAAACATACGGTCTTTTTCCACGAGTTCAGTCAGTGGCATCCAGCGGGACTCTTCGCCATCCTTGACCTTCACTGCCGCATCGGCGGGGTTGTATTCCAGAAAGGATACGGTGTATTCGGAACCATCCAGAGCCTGAACCTTGAAACCTCTTTTCCGGATACGGACATCATCGGTAGTCTCTTCAAAAAAATGCTCCAGATTGACCGCATAGTTGTTTTCCGGGTCGTCAAATTCCTTAAGCGGTTTGCGACATGAAAAAAGCAATCCACCGTTTTTCTCCAAGGGGCTGTAAACGTCATGGATGTGTCTGGAAACCTGACTATAGAGCTCTTTCATAGCAGATATGTCTCCCCCAGCGGCTGCTTCATGCCGGGCTTCAAATTGCCCCGTTTCGACAGCTGGAAATTCAAGTATGGGCAATTTC
>JABDQT010000243.1 GCA_013042165.1 Kiritimatiellales bacterium
CCGGCAGCCAGTCCCGCGGCCAGCGCCTGCCAGCCACCACCCGGTTCGGTGAGCGATCCATAACGGCCCGCAATTTCATCAAAAAATTCGCGGCTTTTCCGGCGGCGCAGATCCAGCACACGCTCAACCGCTGCCGCATCCCGGTTTGCCACCGGTATCTCCTTCAGCCGATCATTAAGGATCTGCGCAAAGGCAGCGTCTCGAAACAAATCCCCGCGATTGTAGTAGACCGAGGTGCCGTCGCGGCGGGATGAAACCAAACCGGCTTCGCGCATCGGTTTAAGATGACGACTCACGGTCGACTGCGGCATTTCCAGTGCCTGAACCAGCTCGGCCACCGAGAGCTCGGCCTGATCGATGGATCGCAAAATGCGCAAGCGGCCCTCATCGGCCAGCGCTTTAAAAATGTCGAGAATGTCACTCATATCCATATATCCGAATTTCCGGATGAAAGAGCATTAGACCCCTTCTGTCAATAACGTTGAAAGAAAAACAGCGATTTCCGCTTGTCATTGAACCTGTTAGCCCCGACCGTGTCGAACTTCCGCAAACCGAAGGAACATATGAACGGAAATTCCATATCACTGGGCCGTGTTTTCGGCATCCCGATCCGGGTTCACTTTTTACTGCTCATAGCACTGCCCTTCATCATGACCTTTTTCTCAACACCCAGCGTACCGCTGCGACTGCTCGGTGCCATTGGTCTATTTGCCAGTGTCGCCCTGCATGAAATCGGTCATTCCGTGGTGGCACAGGCAAAAGGCAGCTATATTCAGGAGATCGTGCTCTATCCTTTCGGCGGAGCCGCCAAAATCTCAAATATTCCGAAGCGACCGATCGACGAGATTCTGGTAGCGCTGGCCGGCCCGGCCGTCTCGCTGTTGCTCGGCATCCTGGGCGTGACCGCCGGCTTCCGCATGCTGGCGGCCATGCCTGAGGCCACACACTATCCGCTTGTGCTGGAACTGGGTGCCATCAACGTCGCGCTGTTTGTATTCAATTTATTGCCCGTCTTTCCCATGGATGGCGGCCGTGTGCTGCGCGCACTGCTGGCCTCAAAAAAGAGCCGGGTCGAAGCCACGCGCATCGCCGCGACAATCGGAAAATACTTCTGCATATTCTTTGTGGTCTACGGGCTGGTGAACATGCGGTTCCTGCTGGCCTTCATCGGCGGGTACATCTACTTTGCCGGCCAGCAGGAATACCGGATGGTGCTGATGGAAAATCAGGCCGATCGCTTCAGCGGATATCGGGAAGGCCAGATCGATGTGGAGGTGAGTCCCCCGCCCTATGCCGGACACGCCAGCAAAACGGAATCGCTGACGGAAAAACTTCGGCGGCTATTTCGCAGCTGATTCCGGCATCACAGGAATCTTGCGCTGATGCTCGATGTATTCGAGTTTTTCATCTTCGGCCTCGGCCATTTGCGGAATAATCACAAACTCCCAGATCGCACTGAGCAGGACCAGTGCAAGGGTCAGCACGCCGATACCGATCCAGAGAAACTTTTGAAACTCGCTCTTGCGCGCCAGGTGGATCATGCGGCGGAAACCGCTGTTACTGGTGCGGCGCTTGCGCTGTTTGTCGTCAAAGGCGCGATCCTCGGCGGACCGCCTGCGGCGGCGACGCTTCGGATAACGATTGCCGATCGGCATCGGTTCGCGGTTGTTATATATATCGGTTTCTGGCATTTCTTTTCCGTTCATCTAAGTAAAACACGTTAGCGGAACACCCGTGGTGCGTCCAATTTATTCCCCATTCAATCGCTCGATCGTTCGCTCGATCGTTCCCTGGTTCTGAGTGACCAATCGCTCCGCCCGCTGTCCTATTGCAATACGCATTGCCTCGTCCGACAACAGGCTGCGAATGGTGCTTTCGAGCGATTGCGCATCCGGAACCTGCAAGAGTGCATCATTCTTGATAAACAGCGGCATCACCGCCGGGAAGTTTTCCATGTTGGGTCCGACCACGATGGCTTTGCCGCACAGGGCGGGTTCGATCGGGTTCTGCCCGCCGTGTTCGAGCAGGCTCTTGCCCACAAAGATGATGTCCGCCACGGAATAGAAACTGCGCAGTTCGCCGGTGGTATCCACGAACAGGACATCGGGACGCTCTCGCCCGCCATCGTCCTCGAGCTGGCTGCGCCGCAGAAATGTCAGGTCGTGCTGCCGGAAGCATTCAATGACTTCATCGGCACGCTCCACATGGCGCGGCACCATCACAAGAAACAACTTGTCGTTTTCGGCCTTCAGCTTTTTGTAGATCGAGCACAGCACCGCTTCTTCGCCCGGCCAGGTGGAGCCGCCCAGCAGCACAATGGCATCGTCCTCAATACCGATGCGCTGCATGATTTTCTGCGTGGCTTTCTCGGCGACCGGATCGCGCTCGGCGACATCGAACTTGGCGGTTCCCATAACGTGTACCTGATCCGGCGGTGCACCGATACCGATCATCCGCTCCGCGTCAATTTCGCCCTGCACACAGATTGGATCGATCCGGCGCAACACGTCGGCCGTCAGCGACTTCAGCTTGCGATAGCCCTTGTAGGACGAGCTTGACATCCGTCCGTTGATCAGCGAAATCGGGATGCCCTGCCTGTCGGCCAGTCGGATGAGATTCGGCCAGAATTCGCCTTCGACCAGTATCAGGC
>JABDQT010000246.1 GCA_013042165.1 Kiritimatiellales bacterium
GCCTGACGCTGGCCCAGGCAAAAAAGGCGGTGCCCGCCTCCCTGCTGGCGGCCGAGTGTGCCGTCGAGGAGGTCGCCGTCATGGAAGCCGAAGACAAGCAGTACCTCAACCAACAGGCGCGCTCCGAGATCCGGACGGGTATAAGGGAAAGGCTTCTGCCGGACATGCCGCCGCAACTCAAGGGGATCGACTTTGTCTTCAACGAACGTTCCCGCATGATCTACGCCACCGCCACCTCCGAAAAACAGCTCGATGCCTTTGTGCTCAGCCTGATGCAAACCACCGGGGTGATGGCGGAAGTCGCCGACCCTGAAAACATGGCCGCCAAAACCGAGAGCATCGATGTACACCAATGGCCGCCCGTCAGTTTTTCAAACGAACTTGAGGACGGCATGGTCGATGGCACCGCCGGACGCGAGTTTCTGATGTGGCTGTGGTACAGCTCCGAAAAGCGCGGGGGGCTGGCGAATATTCCGGAGGTCGGGGAGATCGCCTACATGGTCGAGGGGCCGCTCACCTTCCTGATGGAGGGCAAGGGCGCGCACGAGATCACATTGAAAAAAGGCGAGCCGATGCTCAGCGCCGAGGCGCGCACCGCCCTGCTCAGTGGCAAGAAGCTGAAGAAAGCCAAGGTGCAGTTTGCGCGCGGCGAGGAGGTGTGGGCGTTTACCTTCGATGCCGACGAGTTTATCTTCCGCAACCTCAAGCTGCCGCAGACCGAGGCCTTCGACCGCGTTGGAAAATTCCAGGAGCGCATGGTGCTGCTCGAACTCTTCCGCCAATCCTTCTTCCATCTTTACAGCGAGTTTGTGAAGGAACGCAATGCTTCGAAGACCTGGAAGGAAACCAAGCAGGCGATGCGTAAATGGGTCGCGGAACGACCGGCATCGGCCTGATTAGACGAGGTTGTAGCGGCCGGGCGCGATAATGTTGTTCGGGTCGAGCGCCTGCTTGAGATCGCGCACCGTCCGCCAAAAGGTATCATCTTCGTTCACGACCTGATGCATGGAGTTGATGCCGACGCGGTATGGCGGATAGCCCTGCTCCACATATCTCGACTCCATCTCCTGAATGCAGGCGTGTGCGGCCTTTGTTTGCGCGGCATCGCGCCGGTCGAAAGCGAGGCTGACCACGCCTTCCATTGCTTTGGTGTTCATTAGGTTGACGGTAATAGCGGCCTCGAAGCCGTGCCGTGCAAAGGTTTCGCGCGTATCGCGAACGACCTCGAGAACGGTTGGCCCATGGGCGGGAATAATCGGCAGGCAGAACAGGACGCCGCTGTCGGAATGGTCGGGATCGGGATCGTCGAGCCGGTCAAAATCGCCCGCCGCCCAATAGACGGCCTTAAGCGACTTGTCGGTCGCTTCGCCCCGCGTGAAGCCGTACACCGGCTCCACGGCCCGGAGCATCATCAGCTGTTTTTTTACGGCAGGAATGAACGCGAGCGCGGAACCGATCGACGTGGCCT
The DNA here is from genome assembly GCA_013042165.1 of Kiritimatiellales bacterium. Classification (GTDB taxonomy): domain Bacteria; phylum Verrucomicrobiota; class Kiritimatiellia; order Kiritimatiellales; family Pontiellaceae; genus Pontiella. Next base: position 1,469 of record JABDQT010000246.1, read on the forward strand.
TTTCAATGAGCCCGTCATTAAGAAACATGGTTCGGGCAAAACCGCGAACTGCCTTGCGGATCTCTTTTCGCGCCAGCTTCAATTGCGCACGGGTTCCCAGAATGCCGATGGCCGCGCTCCACGGCCCAAAGCCGCCCTCCTCCAGCATCGCCACCGCCTTGGCGCGGGTGGCCTCCCCCTCGGCCTCGCCGGTCTCTACCAGCTGCTCGTAGAGCAATGGGGCGAGAGTGATGTAGGAACGCTCGCGGTTGCCGACATGCGCGATGGTTGTAAACACGCCGCGGGTGCGAAGCGATACGAGCGCATCGATGAGCCGGGACAGTTTTTCTTCGCTATCTATCTTAATAATGGCGGCGAGGTGTTCGTCGGCCTTCGGCATCAGGTCGATGCAGGCCGAAGTGACGATGCCAAAGTTGCCCTGCGGAAAGATTCCGTCCAGCGACGGGCCGATGCCGTGATGGTATAGGTTTTTTGTTTTGGCATTTTCATAATGCCCGAAGCCCGTCTGGACCACTTCACCGTTGCCCAGCACCACCTGCATGTTGGAGATACCGTGCGCGCGGGAATCAAAGTAGCCTACGCCGCGATCCATAGCGTTCCCGATCAGGCTGGTATCGGAGCTCGACCCGGTCACATTGAGCATCAGCGGCAGGTTATTGTCGCGGATATGATCGAGCAGCTGTCGTTGCGTAACGCCCGGTTCGACGACAGCATAATGATACTGCGCGTTGACTTCGAGGATGCGGTTCATTCCGGCGAGGTCGACAATCGCGGCACCGTCCTTGACCGGCAGGCGCGATCCCATGCCCCACTGCTTGCCGCAGCTGATTGGATAAAGCGGAATGCGGTGCGCATTTGCCACGGCAACCAGCTGCTTCACCTGCTCCGTTGTGGAGGGTTTCAGAACAGCAACCACCTGGCGCTCGGAGGCGCAGACGCTTTCGGTGTAGGTTGCCAGCTGCTGATCGTCAGCAAGAACCGCATCTGCTCCAAGCGCCTGTTTCCAGGCATCGATTGCTGCATCTGCGGAAGGTGCGGGGACCATTATCTAAGCTCTAACCATCGATTCGGGACTGGAGAAATAGCCGAGGGCGGTGTGGGCCTGGGGCACTCGGACCGTCACAACCGCACCATCACCGACACGGCTTTCCAATCCAAGCGTCCCGCAATGCTCTTCGAGCACCTTTTTGGTGATGAACAAGCCCAAGCCGGCTCCGGCCTCCGCCTGGGAAGCTGTATCCAGCGGCTCAAATACCCACTGGAGAGTTTTTGTATCCACGCCGCATCCGTTGTCCACGATTTTTATCTCCATGTCGGTCTTGGTCATGGAAAAATGCACCGTGATGCGGGGACCGGTTGCGTGCTCGACAGCCTTTACGGCGTTGTCGATAAGGTTTTGCAAGGCGCGCTTGACCTGTGTGCGGTCGCCGAGCATTTCATATTGGTCTTCAGGGCCGTCGGCCTCGATTGAGAAGGCTATATCCGGATGAGCCGCCGTATCGCGATAGCAGTCGTTGACCAGCTTGGGCAGATTCAGTCGCTGCATCTGCGAAAAGTCCAACCGGCCCAACGCGCGCCACGATTCGACAAGGTCGGCACATCGCCCCACATTTGCTTCGATCTGATCGAGATATTCGCTCAGCTCATCGGAGGTGGTCTCCTGCTTTTCCTTCAGTTCGTAGGAAAGCAGATCGAGATATCCCCGAACAATCGTAAGTGGATTGCGCAGGTCGCGCACAAGCTCCGATGACGCGGCACCCAGCGAGGTCAGCTTGTTCGTCCGGCCGACCTCACGGCCGAGCGACTGCGTCATCTTGGTCAGTTCTTCCTGCGCCTGCTTCTTGCGGGACTTGAGCTTGGTGCGCTCGACATATTTTTTCACCACCGCCTGGATTTCATCCACATCAAACGGTTTCTGAAGATAATCGGTCGCACCGTGCCGAATGGCCTGCTGCGCCGTTTCAAGATCGCCGAAGCCCGTAAGCATGACGATGGATACGGTCGGATTGATCTCCCGGATTTCCTGCAGCCCTTCAATGCCGTTCTTTTCCGGCATCCGGATATCCATGATGACCAAATCGGGATTCTTTTCGCGCAACAGCAGTATGCCGGCATCCACGCGATCGGCCAGGAACATGTCGTAATCATACTTGAGCACCATCCGCAGACTTTCGCGCGGACCTTGCTCATCATCAATCACGAGCACTGTACCCAGTTTTTCCGTCGCTTCATCGGCCATGCCAACCTCCTAGAACGCCAGCGAGTATGTCAGACCCACCAAGTTGGAATCAATATCATAAGCCCCTGATGGGGTGCTATCACGATCATCATAAATACTAAAGGTATAGGCCACATCAATCACATGAGAACCAAGGGCATAGCCAAGACCAAAGCTTATGGCATGCCGGTCGGCATCCGGCAACAGCGGGGTGATGGTCGCGTCGGGAATCGGAGTTTGAATAAACGCGTAGCCAGCACGGGCAATCAATGTGTCTGAAATATTCCAGCTGCCGCCCACACCAACGGTAACAGTATCATCCCAGTCATTCTCGATTTCCAGCGCGCCCAAGAGACCAGCCTCTAGGCCCTGCGTTTTGTTAACCGACCATTGGAGCCACTCTACCAAAGCTTCGATTTGAATATCATCCGTCAACTGAATCCCGTAACCCAATCCGAACGTATTCGGGTATTTAACCGTTGTCTCGAAATCTCCAGCGCTTGCTCCAGCCAATTCAAAATCGCCTTCATAGTCGACATCGAAGCCACTGCGATACGTGAAGATAATCCGCTGATTATCTGCAGGCAACCACGTCAGACCCATATTGCCTCCTATACCCCAACCATATCCTTTTCCTTCTACCCTGATCGTGGGTGGAGGGAATGGCGGGGG
>JABDQT010000067.1 GCA_013042165.1 Kiritimatiellales bacterium
CTTCATGGCCGTTCGAGTGGATGATGCAGAGCGGCTCGCCTTGTTCAATCGGCTCGCCGATCTTCTTGATATCGGAAAGTCCGACGGCGTGGTCGATGGTGTCGGTAATGGCAGCGCGTCCGGCACCGAGTAAAAGTGATGCACGGCCGACCGCTTCGGCATCGGCTTTGGAGACATAACCGGATTGCCGGGCGGGCAATGGAATCTGCTTTGCAGCCGTCGGCTGTCCGTCGTCCAGATTGCCCCCGTGGCAGGCGACCATGTTGCGGAATTTCTGCATGGCCGACTCATCGTTTAGTTTGGAGCTGACGTCTGCGCCGGGTGAGGGCACTACAGTGTTGTATTCCATGTAGGCCCGGTCCCCGACCGGGCGGCCATGATCACCGATCCCGGCTGCAGCGAGCATTTGAGATGTGAGTTTCAGGACGAGTGTACGGACATCTTCGGGGCCTTTTCCGTTGAGGATATCGAGCGATTCCCGCACTTCGAGCGCGTTGCCGACGGTGCGGCCGAGCGGCTGGTTCATATCGGTGATGAGTGCGACGACCTGTTTGCCCATGGCGTTGCCGGTATCGACAAGAGCTTTGGCGAGCGCACGGGCATCATCGATCGTTTTCATGAAGGCGCCGGAGCCGCATTTTACGTCGAGCACGAGTGCGTCGATCCCCTCGGCCAGCTTCTTGGACATGATTGAAGAAACGATCAGCGGAATGGAAGGCACGGTCGCGGTGACATCGCGCAGGGCGTAGAGTTTTTTGTCGGCCGGGGCGATTTCGGCGGTCTGACCGATCATGGAACAGCCGGTTTTTTCGAGTGTGTCAAAGAATTCCTGTTCGGATAGATCCACGCGATAGCCGGGAATGGCTTCAAGTTTATCAAGTGTGCCACCGGTGATACCGAGGCCGCGCCCGGAAATCATCGGGACCGTGGCACCGCACGCCGCGACGAGCGGGGCGAGGGGAATGGAGGTTTTATCGCCGATCCCGCCGGTGGAATGCTTGTCGACCTTGATGCCGGGGATACTGGCCGGATCGATGACCTTGCCGGACTCCATCATGGCCCGCGTCAGATCGGCGGTTTCGCGCGCGGTCATGCCGTTGAAGTAGATTGCCATGGCCAGTGCCGACATCTGGTAGTCGGGAATGTCGCCTTGGGTGTAGCCGACGATAAAGTCGCGGATTTCGGAGGCGTCCAGCTCCTTGCCGTCGCGCTTTTTTTCAATGATCCATTGGGGAAGCATGCAGCAGAGCATACGCAGGAGACTGGCGGGGGTGCAACGTCAAATCAAGCGGGCCGGGTTTGTCGCGCATGGGCGGCTTCAGGAATCCGTATGATGGAATTTTGCGTGCAGCCGCTCGCCATGCCGATGCACAAAGTCGGCGGTTTTGGGAAAGCGGTGCTGGAGCCATGCCTTGAGTCTGCCGAAAACGGGAACATGGTCGGCGAGCAGGAAGACGCCGATCAGGATGGTCAGGATACCCTGGCCCGGAGAGATCAGCATAATGATGCCGAGTGCAATACAGAACCATCCGGCCGCATGCTTGAGCAGAAGCTTGGTATGCCTGTTCCAGACCAGTTTCTTCATGGCAATTGCCCCGTTGCTTTAAATAGAGAAAACCACGGAATTGGCGAAAGTGCGACCTTAACCGGACGGTTTCAGCTGTGCACTTTCTCACCGGTTCCGCCGAAGGGGGACGACGAAGTTCAGTGATTCCGTGGTCTGGCTTTAAAGACGCTCAAGTTCCTCCCAGCGTTCAAAAGCTTCTTCGAGAATATTCGGAATCGCCTCGGCACGGGCCGTGGCCACGGCGATTTCCTCCTTGGTCTGCTGGTAAAATGCCGGGTCGGCCATCGTTTGGTGCAGCGTTTCCTGCTCCGCTTCCAGTTCCTCAATCAGCTTTGGAAGTTTTTTAAGCTCCTCCCGCTCCTTGTTGGTCAGCTTCTTGGTTGCTTTCTTCTTTTCCGCTGGTTTCGAAGTCTCTGGCTTTTGATTTCTGACCTCTGACTTCTGCAACAGCCAGTCGTCGTACCCGCCTGCATATTCACCGATGTTGCCATCGCCTTCGAATACGAGGGTGCTGGTGACGACATGGTTCAGGAAGGAGCGGTCGTGACTGACCAGCAGGAGTGTGCCCTCATAGTTGGCGAGCAGCTCTTCGAGCAGTTCGAGCGTTTCCACATCGAGGTCATTGGTGGGTTCATCGAGCACCAGTACGTTTGAGGCCTTCGTGAACAGCTTGGCCAGCAGCAGGCGGTTGCGCTCCCCGCCGGAGAGTACTTCAACCTTCTGGCGCGCACGATCGGGGGCAAAGAGAAAATCCTGCAGATACCCGAGCACATGTTTTTTGCTGTCGCCGATTGTGATGAACTCATCGGCGGCAATATTTTCGGCAACACTTTTCGATTCGTCGAGCAGGGCGCGGTGCTGGTCGAAGTAGGCAACCTCCAGTTTGGTGCCGTGCACCACCGTGCCGACCCGGGGTTCGAGTTGTCCCAGCAGGATCTTGATTAGCGTCGACTTTCCGCAACCGTTGGGGCCGATAATGCCGATCTTGTCGCCGCGCATGATCTCGACATCAAGATTCGTGATGATGGACAGGTCGTCATAATCGTATGAGACGTGTTTGGCGCGGATTACTTTTCGCCCGGACAATCCGGCTTCCACCACCTGCATGTTGACGGTGCCGGTTCGCTCGCGCCGCTGGCCGCGTTCGCTTCGCATTTTTTCGAGTGCACGTACCCGGCCCTCGTTGCGGGTGCGACGTGCCTTAATGCCCTTGCGGATCCAGATTTCCTCCTGCGCCAGCTTCTTGTCGAACTGCGCCCATTGCCCGGCTTCGCCGTCGAGCAGCGCCTCCTTGCGTTGGAGGTAGGTGTCGTAGTCGCACGCCCACGAGTGGAGGTTGCCCCGGTCGAGCTCGACAATGCGCGTGGCCAGCTTGCGCAAAAAGGTGCGATCGTGCGTGACGAACAGCAGGGTGCCGCGGTATCGGCCCAGAAAGTTTTCGAGCCACTGGATCGATTCAATATCCAGATGGTTGGTGGGCTCGTCGAGCACCAGAATATCCGGCTCGCATACCAGGGCCTGCGCCAAAAGCGCCCGGCGCTTCTGGCCGCCGGAAAGCTCATTGAACTTCAGATTGTTTTCGAGCGATACAAGCGAGATGGCCTTGTCGACCGCCTGATGCGAAACATAGTCGTCGTGCGGATCTTGCAATCCCTGAAGAACCAGTTCCTCGATCGTGCAGGATATATGATCAGGCACGTTTTGCCGCAGGCGGCTTACCTTCAGGCCGGGTTGGCGAATGATCTCGCCTGCATCCGGTTCAAGGTCGCCATTGACTATTTTCAGCAGCGTTGATTTGCCCTCGCCATTGCGCCCAACCAGGCAGATGCGCTCGCCGCGCTCGACCTGCAGGGTGGCGTCGTTCAGCAGGGGTGCCGCCCCGAACGCCTTGTGGATATTCTGTAGACTCAACAATGCCATACTGGATTCCTGTCGATGGAAACGCGCATTGTCCAGATTTCGAGTGCAATGGAAAGTTTAATTGATTTGGAAGCAGCAGGGACTCATTTCCATCGACAATAGCGTGGTGCGCGCTACTATCGGGTACTGGATTCATTAAGGATTAAAAGCATGAACGAACCGCTTAAGCTGGGCTGGCGGGAATGGTGCGCGCTACCGCAGCTCGGCATTCCCGCTATCAAGGCCAAGATCGATACGGGCGCAAAGACCTCCTGTCTGCATACGTTCTGCATCGAGCCCTATGTCGAAAACGGAATTCCCCATGTGCGGTTCAAAGTCCATCCTCTGCAGAAGAACGAGCAGCTGGTTATCGAATGCTCGGCGGCGGTGAAGGATGAACGGGAAGTGACCGATTCCGGCGGGCACAAAGAAATGCGCTATATCATTGAAACCCCAGTACGTATCGGTGATAAGGAACGCTTAATTGAGATGTCGCTAACCAACCGGGACACCATGCACTTCCGCATGCTGCTGGGTCGTCGAGCCATGGGGGGAGATACAGTTGTCGCCCCGGGCGCTTCCTATCTCAATGGCCGGGTCAAAGCCCGTGCGCTGTATGGGCTTGTTCGACCAAGGAGAAAATAATTATGAAAATCGCCCTTTTATCCCGAAACGCCAAACTCTATTCCACCCGTCGGCTGAAGGAGGCCGCCGAAGCACGCGGCCATCAGGTCCAGATCATCGATGCGCTGCGTGCCTACATGAACATTGCGTCGCACAATCCGACCATCCACTACAAGGGCGAGGCGCTCGAAGGCTTCGATGCAGTGATTCCAAGGATCGGAGCTTCGGTCACGTTCTACGGGGCAGCGGTGCTCCGCCAGTTCGAAATGATGGGGGTTTATCCGCTGAACGAGTCGGTGGCCATCACACGCTCGCGCGATAAGCTGCGCTCCCTGCAGCTGCTTTCCCGCAAGGGCATCGGTCTTCCCGTAACCGGGTTTGCCAGCAAGCCGGACGACATCAAGGATGTAATCAAGATGGTTGGCGGTGCACCGCTTGTGGTCAAACTGCTGGAAGGCACACAAGGTATCGGCGTGGTCCTGGCCGAAACCCAGAAGGCTGCCGAAAGTGTGATTGAGGGATTCATGTGCGTAATGGCGTACATTGTGGTTGATGAATACATGAAGGATTCCCTAGGAGCTGTTATGCGTTGTTTCGTGTTGGGTTTTTTTTTTTTTTGCAGGTTGCAGAGG
>JABDQT010000254.1 GCA_013042165.1 Kiritimatiellales bacterium
TGTTCCAGAGCCATGCGCTGCATTTCTTCCATCTGGTCTCGCCCGACTTGCTGTTTGGATTCGATGCCGATCCGCTCGAACGCAACGTCATCGGTGTCGCGCAGAAGTTTCCGGATCTTGCGGTGCAGGGCGTCATGATGCGCAAGTATGGCCAGGAAATCATCAAGGCCACGGCCGGCAAGAAGATTCACGGCACCGGTGCGATACCGGGCGGCATCAACAAGAATCTCTCGATCGAGGAGCGCGATGGCTTTCTGAAAGATATCGACCAGATGCTCAAGTGGTGCCATGCATCACTCAAGATCGCGAAGGATTACACCTTGGAGCACATTGACGAGCTGGCCGATTTTGGTTCGTTCGATTCCAACCATGTCAGTTTGGTCCGCGAAGATGGGGCCATGGATCTTTATCATGGCAACCTGCGGGCGATTACGAAAGACGGTGATAAGATATTCGACCAGGTCGATTATCAGGAATACTTCAAATATATTGCCGAGGAAGTGAAGCCGTGGTCCTACATGAAGTTTCCGTTTATTTCGCAGTTGGGACCGGAAGACGGCTGGTACCGCGTCGGGCCGCTCTCCCGTGTGAACGCCTGCGACTTCATCGACACTCCCGAGGCCGAGGAAGCGCGGAAGGATTTCCTTTCCGTCACCGATGGCAAGCCGAACAACATCACCATGGCCTATCACTGGGCGCGCATGATTGAGCTGCTGCACTCCGGCGAAAAGATCCGCGATCTGCTGAACGATCCCGATCTGCAGGGCACCGACCTGGTAGTAAAGGGCGAGCGGCGAGGGGAGTCGGTCGGCCTGATCGAAGCGCCGCGCGGTACGCTGTTCCACCATTACAAGGTCGATGACAACGATCAGATCACAATGGCCAACCTGATTGTTTCGACCACCAACAACAATACGCCGATGAATCTGGCGGTGGAAGGGGTGGCCCGTAAATACCTCTCCGGTGCGGAAATTACCGAGGGCCTGCTCAACCGGGTGGAAGTGGCCATTCGCGCCTACGATCCCTGCCTCTCCTGTGCAACCCACGCCATGGGGCAGATGCCGCTGATCGTTGAGCTCGAAGATGCCGAAGGCAATACGGTCGATCGGCGGGTGCGTGACTGATTCAAAAAAATGATGCTGGACAACATAATGTACGGCTCAGATGCAAAGAGAATCATTTTGTCCTAAATCATTTTGTCGTACATTCTGCTGATGAGTATTTTAGTTATAGGGTATGGGAATCCGGGACGGCTGGACGATGGCCTCGGGCCGGCCTTTGCCGAAAGAATTCTAACCCTGAATCTGCCGGGCGTGACGATCGAATCCAACTACCAGCTGAACGTCGAAGATGCCGAACTGTTGTCCCGCTATGATGTCGTCATCTTTGCCGACGCCTCTGTCGACTGTGCCGAACCGTTCGAATTCAAGCCGCTGAAAAGCAACGAACCCATGGTTGGGTTTTCCAGCCACAGTATCACGGCGGAATCACTGCTAGGTCTGAGCGAGAAGCTCTTCGGCGCGGCACCGAAAGCCTATGCCATGGCGATGCGCGGTTATGCATTTAATGATTTCGGTGAGCAACTGACCGATCAGGCTCGCGCCAACCTCGATGCCGCCGTCGACTACTTGGTCGGCTGGGTAAACGGCTGATCATTTCCTTTTCCGGCAATCTATTTCCTGTCGGCTGTACTTCCAATGGCCGGAAATTTCCGTATGATAACGGCTTTAATTTGAACCACAGGAAACAGAATGAAGAAAACCCGAGTTGACCGCAGGTTTGCGGAGCTGAAGAAACAGGGCAAAAAGGGCTTTGTGGCTTATCTCTCGGCCGGCGACCCGAATCTGGACGACACGGTCGATATCGTCCTGCGTCTGGAGGATGCCGGCGTCGATGTGGTTGAGCTGGGTTTACCGTTTTCCGACCCGCTGGCCGACGGCCGCGTCAATCAGGAAGCCGCCACCCGCGCACTGGAGGCGGGATCGACCTTTGACGGCGTCATGCACTGCATCGCAAAGATTCGCGAGCGCTCCGAGATTCCCATGATCTTTTACGCCTACATGAATCCGCTGCTCTCCCGGGGCTTCGACGCGTCAATCGAGGCGGCCGCCGGTGCGGGAATTGATGGTTTCCTGTTGCTGGACCTTCCGTTGGAGGAGGCCAAACCCTATCGAAAAGCACTCACCGACAACACGCTCAATGCCATTCAGCTGGTTACGCCGACCACTCCGGATGAGCGGATCGATAAGATCGTTAAACGTGCCAACGGCTTTATTTACTGCGTCTCACGCGAGGGCGTTACCGGCGTGCAGGACAGCATTGCCGAGGGCGCGGGCTCGCTGGTTCAACGAATCAAGAGTAGGAGCGATCTGCCGGTCGCTCTCGGATTTGGAATCGGAACCGCGGACCAGGCGCGCGATGCCGCGCAGTTGGCCGATGCGGTGGTGGTCGGCAGTGCGATTGTAAATGCATTTCATAATAATCCGCATACCGCCGAAGGCCGCGCCGATGCAGCAGCGTTCGTCAAGAATATGGTCGATGCGGTAAAATCAATCTGAGTCTGCCGAGGGGCCGGTTCTTAAAACTTAAAACCTAAAACTTAATACTGAGGTTAAAATGGCAGGACGATATGCAGTAATCATGGCAGGCGGCAGAGGCGAACGCTTCTGGCCGCTGAGTACATCAAAATGTCCCAAGCAGCTGCTGGCGCTCGTGGGGGAGAAGCCGCTGATCGCACAGGCTGTGGATCGCCTCGAGGGCCTGGTGCCGCCGGAAAATGTTTTTGTCGTTACCAATGCGGATCTTGTTGAAGCCACGCAGGATGCCGCGCCCTTGCTGCCGCCGGAAAACATTGTGGGCGAACCGATCGGGCGCGATACCGCCGCGGCGGTGGCCTGCGGGGGTGCGCTGGTCAAGGCCCGGGATGCCGACGGTGTATTCGCCGTACTCACCGCCGATCAGGTGATGGGCGATCTCGATGTGTTCGTTGCCACGCTCAAGGGCGGCATGGATCTCGCGGAGCATAATGACATCCTAGTCACGATCGGTATTCAGCCAACCTATCCCGCAACCGGTTTCGGCTACATTGAATCCGGTGCTGATTTCCAAACTGCGGAAAATGTCGAATTCCGAAAAGCCGACCGCTTTGTTGAGAAGCCGGACGAAGCGACCGCTGCGGACTACGTAGCGTCGGGTAAATTTTTCTGGAACTCCGGTATGTTTATCTGGTCCGTTCCTGCATTGGAAAAGGCCTTCGGAGCTCATTGTCCTGAAATGCTGGAGCTGATGAGTCAGCTCACCGGTTACGCGAAAGACGGAAAAATAATCGAGGGCATGGATGCCACTTATCCCAACCTCGGGAAGATCTCCGTCGACTATGCCCTGATGGAGAAGGCCGATAATATCGTCATGGCCTGCGGCACCTTCTACTGGGACGACGTGGGCGCATGGCCGGCGCTGGAGAGCCACTTCAAGCAGGATGAGGATGGAAATACCCGGATCGGACAGGTTGAAGCGCTGGATGCCGGTGGAAATATCATTCTCTCGAAGGACCGCCTGACCGCGGTGATTGGAGTGGAGGATCTTATTGTCGTACAGGCGGAGGGTGTTACCCTGGTCTGTCCGAAAGATCGTGCCCAGGACATCAAAAAAATGGTAGTGGCCCTGCGCGAAAAGGGTTCCTACGACGAGTTGCTCTAGAGCATTTTCGGTTATCGTTGACGCAAGTCAATGGTAGGGCGCTCTGTCCCCAGAGCGCCGCCCCGCTGAAGACGGGGCACCCTCGCAAAGCAGGGCGCGGACGGCTGGGACAGCCGTCCCTACCTCTCTGAATTTTATTTAATGCAGCGAAGCAGAGTAAACGGACTCTAAAGATCACTTTTTTTGCCCCTTTTTTCTGTAGCTGCGGTCCATGATCCTGGCAGCCATTGCGTGCTCGAAAAGCTGTTGCCAAAGTGCTTCAGTTTGGTATCTTCCTCGTCTTTCCACCTCATGCCGGAGTGGCGAAATTGGTAGACGCACGGGATTCAAAATCCCGCGGAGAAATCTGTGTGGGTTCGAGTCCCACCTCCGGCACCAGTTCGTTCCATACAATAGCATTGCTAAAGCTCAGGGATAGTTGCTATCAACGGATCACTTGAGTATCGTATGAATCACCTGTTTAACCGATCAATATGCCTCGCTGTCAGGGCAGAAGGCGGAAAGCGCCACTGGTGATTCAATGCGGGTCCAACGTGAAGGAGATTGTGATGAAAGCAGATATTGGACTGATCGGACTTGCGGTGATGGGCGAAAACCTCGTCCTGAATATGGAGAGCAAAGGGTTTACGGTGGCGGTGTTCAACCGCACGGTGGCCAAGGTTGATGCCTTCATGTCCGGGCGCGGTGCCGGTAAAAACTTCGTTGGCTGCCATAGTATTGAAGAACTGTGCGCCAGTCTAGAGCGTCCGCGCAAGGTCATGATGCTCGTCAAGGCCGGTCAGGCGGTTGACGACTTCATCGAGAAGGTGATTCCGCACCTCGAGGCGGGTGACATCATCATAGATGGCGGCAATAGTCACTTTCCCGATACTATCCGACGCACAGCCTATGTCGAAAGCAAGGGGCTGCTCTATATCGGAGCCGGCGTATCGGGCGGTGAAGAGGG
>JABDQT010000255.1 GCA_013042165.1 Kiritimatiellales bacterium
GCAGCGGAGTGACTTCGCACAACGCCATTATCTGCCGTTCGCTCGGTATTCCCATGGTGGCGCTCGGCAGGGAGCTCGCCGACGATATTGCCGATGGCGAAGAGCTGTTGATGGATGCGGAGCAGGGGATCGTCTACCTCAATCCGGGTGAAGAGGTATATGCCAAGTACCGCGAACTCGACGAAGCCTGGAAGGCTCTACACGATGCGTCCGACGTCAGCGAAACTTCGCTGACCAAATGCGGCGCCCGCGTCCACATCTACGCGAACATCAATCTGTTGAGCGACTTGAAGCCGGCACTCACATTCAAGGCGGAAGGGGTCGGGCTTTACCGCTCGGAGTTTCCGTTCATCGTGCGCAACGACTTTCCGACTGAAGAAGAGCAGTATGTGATCTACAAGAAGCTCGTTGATCAGATGGCCGGTCATGACGTTACCTTCCGTACGCTGGATATCGGGGGCGACAAAATGCTCTCCTACTACTCCAATGTAAATGAAGCCAATCCGTTTCTCGGAATGCGCGCCATTCGATTTTCGCTTGAGAACAAGGATATTTTCAGCCAGCAGCTGCGTGCCTTTTTGCGTGCCGGGGTTGGAGGGCGGGCGCGAATCATGTTTCCGCTGGTTTCTTCGGTGGACGACTTCCTGGCCGCTCGGGAGATTGTATACAGCTGCATGGAGGAGCTGGATGCGGAAGGGATCGCATTCAACCGTGAAACCAAACTGGGTGTTATGGTCGAGCTTCCGTCGGCTGTCGAAGTGGTCGAAGAGCTGGCGCAGGAAGCCGACTTCCTCTCCATCGGTTCCAACGACCTGATACAATATATGCTGGCGGTAGATCGGACCAACGAGCAGGTATCCGATCTTTACATGGGGCATCATCCCGCCGTTCTGCGCGCTATCAACCGGATTGTTTCCGTTGCGCTGAAACACGACAAAGACGTCTCGATCTGCGGCGATCTATCCGCCGATCCGCGGATGCTTCCTTTCCTGCTGGGTATCGGGCTGAAAAAATTCAGTATTGATATGGTGAATGCGCCAACGGTTCAGCGGCTGGTCGGTTCGATTACGATCCAGGAAGCCGAAGAAATTGCGGAGCACATGCTGAAGCTGGGTCGAATCAGCCAGATCGAAGCCTTTCTGCTGGATCGCAATCTGGCCCCTGCCAGCGAGGCATGAGCGCCCTTCAATTCCTGAGCCCCCACCTCTTGTTTTCCACCTGAAAAATGGATACACATATGTACATAATCGCATATATATTACATTAATGTGTTAAAAAATGCGGCCCATTATTTGGGAGCATATAGTGTATTTCACTTATATTAAGCATCTTACGCATCTTTCGTCCGAATGGCATACCTTCTGCAAAAAGGGCCCCGTTCCGCCACTGAGGGTGGATCAACTGATTATGTAACCTTTAGGAGGATGCAAAATGAATAAACTTATGAAATCCGCAATGGTCGTTGTCGCGCTCTGCGCCTTCGCATTGCCGATGGCAACCATGGCAGAAGAAGCCGCGCCGGAAATTACGGCGGCAGATGCCATGTTCACCGTGAACAACGTATGGATGATGGTCGCCACCTTCCTCGTGTTCATCATGCACCTGGGCTTTGCCTGCGTGGAAACCGGGCTGACCCGTGCTAAGAATACTGTAAATATTCTGTTTAAGAATACCGCGATCATTGCCATCGGTCTGCTGACCTATACGCTGATCGGCTTTAACCTGATGTATCCGGGCTTTGCGGAAGGCTCTGCCGGAATCTTCGGGTTTGCCGGATTTGGCGTGAGTGCACCCGCCGGGGCAGACGGCCTGATTGGCTATGCCGACGGGGCCTACACCTACTGGACCGACTTCCTGTTCCAGGGTATGTTTGCCGCCACGGCCGCCACCATCGTATCCGGTGCGGTTGCCGAGCGCGTGAAGCTTGGGCCGTTCCTGATCTTCTGCACAATTTATGTGGCCATCGTTTATCCTTGGGTTGGTTCCTGGAAGTGGGGCGCTGGCTGGCTCGACCAGATGGGCTTCTATGACTTTGCCGGTTCCACTCTCGTTCACTCCGTTGGCGGATGGGGCGCATTGGCCGGGATCATCGTGATTGGTCCGCGTATTGGCAAATATGTCGGCGGCCAAGTCAAAGGTATCATGGGTCACAACATGCCGCTGCTGACCATCGGCGTATTCCTGCTGTGGCTCGGTTGGTTCGGTTTCAACGGCGGCTCCGTGCTTTCGGCCGACCCGGGTCTCGTTTCCTTTGTACTCGTCACCACGTCACTTGCGGCTGCTGCCGGTATCATTGGCTCCATGGCCACGTCATGGATCGTTCAGAAAGAGCCGGATCTCTCCATGGTGCTTAATGGCTGTCTGGCCGGTCTTGTCGGTATCACCGCTGGTGCGGATGTGGTATCGGTCACGTCTTCGATCATCATCGGCCTGATCTGCGGCGCTGTTGCGGTTCTGTCGGTTATTGGTCTGGATCGCTTGAAACTCGACGATCCGGTCGGTGCAACCACCGTCCACTTGGTCTGCGGTATTCTGGGAACGCTCTTTGTGGGTGTATTCAGTGCCGACCACAGCTTCATGACACAGCTGATCGGTGTTCTGGCCTATGCCGTTGTCTGCTTCCCGGCCGCCTTGCTGATCTTCTTCATCCTGAAGAAAACTGTCGGCATCCGCGTGAGCAAGGAAGAGGAACTCAAGGGTCTCGACCTTGGCGAACACGGTATGGAAGCGTACCATGGATTCCAGTTCTTCACGAACGTCTAACCTGAAAGGAGATTTCAGATGAAACTGATTATTGCATATATCCAGCCCGAAGCGCTCAACGACGTCAAGCAGGCTCTGTACGACGCCGAGATCCACAAGATGTCCGTCACCAATGCCATGGGATGCGGACAGCAGAAGGGCTATCACGAAACCTACCGCGGCGCAGACATCGAAGTGAACCTGCTCAAGAAGGTTCGCATGGAAGTCGCCGTGAACGACGAATTTGTCGAAGCCACTACCGATGCGATCATCAAGGGTGCGCGTTCAGGCAACATCGGGGATGGAAAGATTTTCATTCTCGACCTGCCGGAATGCATCCGGATCCGCACCGGGGAGAAGGGCCCTGAAGCCGTTGGTTAGACAATAGCTCTCTCTCCTCCGAAGCGCCCGACCGTCGTGAGACGTGCGGGCGCTTTTTCTTTGAGGTAGAGACGATTGTTCCCACTTGTCCGCGGCGGGCTGAGGACAGTCCGCCCTGCTACAACCTTCCTGCCAGCTCCCACATGGCCAGAACGCCCGGGCGCTTCAGGTTGCGCTTGCTCGAGCAGAGGCCCACGACATACGGCTCCAGCGCCGGGGCCTTTCTGAGTACTGCAACGTCATTGCGGAACGGGCTGCGCTCAAGCACCAGCTTCGGCACGATCCCGACGCCGGTGCCCAGCCGAACCATGGCGATCAAGGCCTCGTTGCCGGATACCTCCGAAACAATGTTGGGGGTGATGCTGTGCTGTCGGAACCAGGTATCCAGCCGTTCTCGGGCCGTACCCGACTGTGGAGCCACCAACGGCATACGCGCAAGATCCGACGTTTTGGCTGTTCGTGAGAGGTCAGACCCGGCTTCCTTTGGCGCAATGAATACCAGCGGGGTTTCGGCCAGCGGCAAAAACTCGATGCGTGGATGCTTTTGGTCGGGCAGGGCGGCAACCGCCAGATCGATTTCCCCGCTCAGGACCTC
>JABDQT010000256.1 GCA_013042165.1 Kiritimatiellales bacterium
ATACTACTTACTGCGTATTACGTATTGCATTAGCTTGGGTGCGACTGGACAGCAATACGAAATACGGAGTACGCAATACGCTCTATGGGTAGACAGAAAAACAACAATAAGAAAGCAGGCAAAAAGCGGGGGCGCGGCGGTGCCGGGCAGAACCGCGCCGAAACCGAAGCGTTCCTGAAGAAGAACCGCGCCAAATCGGAGGTCATCGAGACGTCGAGCGGCCTGCAATACACGATCAAGGATCCCGGCACCGGCAAAAGCCCGGACGAGTGGAGCACGGTGGAGGTCAACCAGCGAATCCTGCTGGTCGACGGCACCGTCATCAAAGACACCTACCACGGCACCGAGACCGACACCTTCTCCATAGCGGAAGCCATCGAGGGCCTGAAGGAGGGGCTGCCGCTGATGAAGGAAGGCGGCAAGTTCCGCTTCGTCGTCCCGCCGGATCTCGCCTGGGGCAAGCGCGGTGCGGGCGACAGGATCGGCCCCTATGCCGCCCTGATTTTCGATATCCGTCTTGAGAAGGTGCTTTAGTCGGAAGTACGGTTTCAACCCTCGGCTTTTTCTGCCCTCATACCAAATGCCGGCCAGCGGCTCTTCGCTCACGTTTCCTCCATAAATGGTTTGGCTCAAAGGCGTAGGTTTGATAGGCATTTCCAACATTTTTGTTCTAACCATAACTATAAGGGGAAATAACCATGCTTCACGAACCTGCCGCGAAGGCGGAAAAGGACAATGCGTCCGATTGGAAGGCCAAGCTTGGTATCAAGCTGTTCTGGCTATATTGCCTGATCTACATGGGCTTTGTTGGAATCGCGGTGTTCGCGACCGAAGCCATGAAAAAACCGGTGCTGGCCGGCACCAACCTCGCCATCATCTACGGCATGGGACTGATCATTTTCGCGATCGTTCTCGGCCTCATCTACAACCATCTCTGCACAAAGAAAGAAGATGAGCTGAACAAGAGCGGGGAGGCGGAATAATGAATTATACAGCCAACCCCATTGCCATTGCGATCTTCCTCGCGTTTGTCGGCTTCGTGCTCGGCATGTCGTTCTACTTTGCCCGCAAGGCCAAATCGGCCGAGGGCTACTTCGCCGCCGGCGGCACCATCCACTGGTTCGTCAACGGCGTTGCCTTTGCGGGCGACTACCTCTCCGCGGCGTCGTTTCTCGGCATCTGCGGCCTCATCGCCACCATGGGCTATGACGGGTTCCTCTACTCCATCGGCTATCTGGCCGGCTGGATCGTGGCGCTGTTCGTCGTAGCGGAGCCGATGAAGCGGCTGGGAAAATATACCTTTACCGACGCGCTGGACTCCAAGTTCAACTCCAAGGGCATCCAGCTCATGGCGGCCATCAGCACGCTGGCGGTTTCGCTGTTCTACCTGATTCCGCAGATGGTCGGCGCGGGCGTGCTCGTGACCCCCTTGCTCGGCCTGCCGCACTGGATCGGTGTCTGTATGGTGGGTGCCATCGTGATCACGATCGTCGCCACGGCCGGCATGACCTCCACCACCTATGTGCAGTTTCTCAAAGGCGGCCTGCTCATCATCTTTTCCACCGTGCTTTCGATTGCGGTACTCAACAAAGGCCTCTCCACCGAGCCGCGCGAAGAGACCTTCCTGCCGCAGAATCTTGTTGCAGCCGATGTGACTCCGCTGGCGGAGGTGTCGGATCAAGAATCCGGTCTGAACTTCGTGAAACTCGAAAAGGACGGCGTTGCCAACTGGTGGATCGTCCGCGGCGACCTGCTTGAAGAGGCGCAGTCCAAAACCGAAACCGGTGACGGCGAAACCCTCTATAACGGCGCACCGAAGGCCGATGCCCGGTTCAAGTCTGTCGGTCTCGTGACCGAGCTGCCCGACGGACAGATCGAAACCGGCAAGGTGGGCGTGTTCAAATATTTCTCCACGATCCAGCAATCCAAAGTGGTCCGCTACCCGAAAAGCTCCATCGCCAAGTTCGAGGACGGCGGCGATCATGTGATGGTATTTGTTCCGGAAGTGACCGCCGGCGAAGACCTGATGATTCCCGGCCAGAAATTTAAGATCAAAGACGGCATCGGCAAACTGAACTTTATCTCGCTGATGCTTGCACTGTTCTTCGGCACCGCTTCGCTGCCGCACATTCTGATCCGCTACTACACGGTGCCTTCGCAGCGCGACGCGCGCAAGTCCACCATCGTGGCCATCGGCGGCATCGGCTTCTTCTATGTCCTGACGCTGTTCATGGGCCTCGGCGCGATGACGCTGGGTGTGATCGACGTGGAGAGCGGCAACATGTCCGCCCCGCTGTTGGCCAAAGCCTTCAGCATTGTCCTGTTTTCGGTGATCTCGGCCATCGCCTTCGCAACCGTGCTCGGCACGGTTTCCGGCCTGATCGTGGCCACCTCCGGCGCTATTGCGCACGACCTGATGGACAACTACATGGGCATCAAGATGAACGACAAGCAGAAGGTTATGGCCGGCAAGATCGCCGCCTTCGCGGTCGGCCTGGTGGCCATCGGCCTCGGCATCGCCTTCAAGGGCATGAACGTGGCCTTCCTCGTAGGCTGGGCCTTCGCAGTGGCGGCTTCAGCCAACCTGCCGTCGATCATCATGCTGCTCTTCTGGAAAAAGACGACCGCCAAGGGCATTGCCTTCTCGATCGGCGTGGGCATGCTTTCCGCACTGGGCATCATCCTCACCTCGCCGAGCATGTACGGGCAGTATGGCCTTGATCCGGCCACCGCCATCCACAAGCTCGACAACCCGGGCATCATCTCGATACCGCTCAGCTTCATCACGCTCGTGGTCGTATCGCTGATGACGCAGAAGGACAACGAAGGTCTGAAGTACGTCGGGTAAAGCTATCTTTCAAATTGTAGGGCTGGAATGATTTCAACCCTTCCGGCCGAGGCGGGAAGGTCGATGACCGTTCCCGCCCTACAATCTCATCAATAGGAAAACACCATGAAAAAAACCGCGCTCATTCTGGCTATCGCCATGGCCGCATCGTTCGCCACAGGCGAAAGCGCCATCAAGCAGTTCAACGATCTCGACTACGGCACCCTCTCAGGCCGCCTGCAGTCGTTGAGCATGTATCGCGATTATGAAGCTGGAAACAACAACCATGCCACCACACTCGGCCTCCAGCTCGACTATCGCTCCCCGACCAAATCGGGATGGTCGGCCGGAGCATCCTATGTCGGAGCCGGTGTCCTTGATTCCATGGTGGACGGCGAAAGCAGCCCGGGCGACCGCCTGCTGGGCAACGGCCGCGTGAACCTGCTGAACGAAGCCTACCTGAGCTACCACATGGAAGCGCTGGGTTTAACCAACACCACCGCCTATCTCGGGCGGCGCGCCATCAACGGGGAAGTTTTCCGCTACGACGACTTCCGCCAGAAAAAGCGCGCCATTGAAGCCGTGATGATTGAATCCGCCGAATTCCATAAGACCCGGATCATCGCGGGTCATGCATGGGAAATGAGCAACTGGATCGATGCCGGCAATCTATGGAAGTTCGACAACTTCGATAACTATGGAACCGACGGCGTCACCTGGGCCGAAATCGTCAACAACTGCGTCGAGGATCTGGAGGTCGCCGTGTTTGATGCGATGGCCCAGGATCTGGCCAATCTCATCGGCGCCCGTGCAAAATGGAGCCTCTCCGAAGACACCGCTGTTCTGGCCTATCTCCGCCATGAGCGCGACATAGGCGACGGCGCGGATCTCGAGTCGAATGCCTTTGGCCTCTCCGTCGCGCAGGCCGTCGGCGATGTAAAACTTGAAGGCGGGTTCTTCGGTGTCGGCGGCGACAGCATGGCCTTCCAGGAAGTCACGACCGGTATTAACCATGCGCTCGGCTCCTCGATGATGATCTATTCAGGACAGTTCAGCGGCGGCGCGGAAACGCTCTACCTCAAGGCCGTCACCAAGCTGAAGGAGACCGGAACCGTGCTCTACGGCCTCTATAATTATACGCTGCATGACAAAGGCAAAACCGACCTGCGCCAGGCGCAGGAGCTGAACATCGTGATCAAGCAGTCCTGCCCGGTTTTCGACAATCTGACGGTTGCATTCAAGGGCGGTATCGGCACCCGCGACGGAGTCAACGGTGATTCCGACACCACCGCCACCGATGCACGCCTGTTCGTGACCTATACGTTTTAGAAACCGAGGGGAGCGCCTTCTTTACAGTGCCGCAAGCGTTTGTGGAGCGGGGTCAAGCCCCAGGTTTTGCAGCACCGCTTGTGTCACCTCGTCGAGCGGGCCGCACCCTTTGTAGCCGTTGTCGAACAGAAAGGCGGCAAAACGCCGGTAGCGCTCGATATACTCTGTAGCCCGCTCGGCAACCTGCTCGCGGCTCTCCGGATGGAACAGGATCGTGAAGATCCCTTGCGCATCGATGGTGCCGATCAGCGTTAACGCATCCTCTTTATCCAGATGCTGGTTATAGTGGCGGGATCGCTCGCCGTGAATCAGGCAGGGATTGACCGCCAACATCAGGTGACTGCCGTCGAACGATGCCTTGAAAAGATACCCGGCCTTTTCCTGAATAATCCGAGCGTCGTTCAACGCACCGATCCAGGCCGCCGCGACGGCAGAATCCCCGGTCTTTCCATTAAATGTTACAGTGAGAATACCCATGCCTACAAAGTAGCGATTTCTCCAGATATTGGAAGCTTGTCGTCCACCTTCATGCCAGGTCCGTACCGCGAAAGAAATGCTCGGTATTTTGAAAGGTCAGCGCAGCTAGATCCCCTTCATCGACACCGCGCAGCTCGGCGGCCTTCTGCAACACCAGTTTCAAGTTGGCCGGCTCGTTCAATTGATTTTGTAGGGCTGGAACGGGCTCAGCCCTTCCAGCCGTGGCGGAAAGGTCTTCAACCATTTCCGCCCTACAATTATGCGGCAGAATATCGGGCGCATCGGTTTCGATCAGGATGCGGTCGGCGGGCACGGCGCGGATGGCCGCCGCGGCCTTCTTGTTGTTGGGACGGGTGATGGAACCGGAAAAGGAGATCACGCCGCCTCGCGCGACCAGCTCGGTCGCCGTCTCGGCCGAACCGCCGAAGCAGTGGATCAGCATGCCGCGCGGGAGTTCGCCGAATCCGTCGAGCAGTTCGACCAGCCGGCCCCAGGCTCGACGGCAATGAATCGAAACCGGGCGGTCCAGCCGCCGGGCAATCTCCAGCTGCGCCAGAAAGACTGCTTCCTGATCGGCGTCATCGCGCTCCTCGACGGCGTGGGCGATCCCGATTTCGCCGACACCCGCCTGCGGATATTGCAGCAGCAGTTTTTCCAGCGCCGCCAGCCATTCCGCCGAGCGGTCGGCGATGAACCATGGATGCAGCCCGAATGACGGTGCTATCCCGTCATAGCGCTCGCTGATCCGAATGACGTTCGGCCAATCAGCCTCGCAGCAGCCTTTGACGCCCATTCGGATCACGCC
>JABDQT010000258.1 GCA_013042165.1 Kiritimatiellales bacterium
CTCCCGGACTTGTTGCTGCAAGATCGCGATAGATTCCTAACAGTCGGTCGCCATATGATTCCTTGCTGTAGCACTCCTGAACAACCCGGCGGTTATGCTCAATCAAGTCTCCGTTCGCTTCGGTTTCCAAAGCGGGAAGCAGGGCGCGGTCGGCCGGATGCTCAACCAGATGACGAATCACGTTGCGCTGAAGCTGCTCGTCGAGAATGCCGAAGTCCACCTTGCCGTCGACCACCAGTGCGGCATTGGCCTGCTCTACATACTCCGGCTTCCATGTTTTGGAATATGATGCATAACTTTCCTGCATGGCGGACGTGAGTGTTTCCATAAAGAGTTCGACTCCGGCCCACTCAAGCGGAACGGGAAGGGTGGCGTAGAGCGAAGAGAGGTCGAGGCCCTCCTTTTCGAAATCGGTTGTGATTTCCGGAAGCTTGCGGCCGACCAGCATCTTGCCTTCAAGCCACGGCTCCAAAAAGGCGAGACCGAAACCTTCCGCAATACTGGTTGAAATGAGCGCATCCGCATTTCGGACCAGATCGGCAAAGTCGTGTTTTCGTCCGGCATCAAATTCGACCGGCAGGCCGAGCTCTTCGGCAAAAGCCACCCACTCGTTGTAATAGCCCTGCCATTTCGGGTTCTGGGGGGCGAGTGTGCTCTGAAAGGTATAGCCTTCCGGCGCCAACAGGCTCCACAACAGTAATTCGCCGAGGTTCTTTCGCCGAATGGCCCGGGCGGGATAAAGAATGGTCTTGGCTGATGTGCTGCCGGCGGCACGTTGCTCATGTGCCGTAACGCTGTTGGGCAGTTCATGCACCTGTTTCAGTCCGATGCCTTCGAGGAACGCCTTGTCGCGATAGTTGATCGGGGCATACCAGACATGCTGCGCCAGCGGATAAAGCATATCATTCAGCCCGGAGCCCAGCTGATCTTTCAGCAGGCGGTAGTTTTCGGGGCGACCGTCTTCGGCAAAATCATGCGGCTGGAGCAGGAGTCGGCAACCGGCCTTGGCCAGGTGCCAAACAAGCAGAGGAGTAAAATCGTTCTTTCCGAGCGAATGGTTGTGGATATGCCAAATATCCGGCTCGCGCCCGAACAAGGCCTGCGCCGTGAAACGCATATCCTCGATCACCTGCTCCATGTCCGGGAGATTATTTTCATCCGAATAGGCCAGGGCATGGAAGGGCTCGCAGATTGGTGTCAGCGCATCATCCGGAGCGGGAGCCTCTCCGCTGAAAACCAGCAGTTCAACGCGATCACCCAGCGACTCGACCGCACGCTCGACCACCCGTGTTACACCACCGGGCCGGAGGTGATAATGCACGACGGCAATTGCAAGTTTGTCAGCCATTACTCGATGCCGAATTTTTCGCGGTATTCGGGGAGCTCGATCATGGGAGGCCGTTCCTCTTCGACGATCGTGTGGGAGACCTGTTCGAACTCTTCGTCATGCGCCTGGAACTGCCGCAGCACCGTGCTGAGCTCCGGCAGCTTTCCGATCACGCCCAGGGCTTCGGCCCGGAAAAGGAATGCGCGCAGAATGCCGAACGCCATTTTGCCGAGGTCGCGGGTTTCCTGGTTGCGATGGACGCGCTGGTCGAGGTCGACCTGGGCGATGGCCTCCATGCCCCATTTTTCATAGACGTCGATGAGGTGCGAGGTTTCCACGCCATATCCGATCGGGAAGGGGATGGCCTCGAGCACTTCGCGGCGGACGGCATATTCGCCGGAAAGCGGCTGAACCAGTCCGGTAAGCTCGGGAAAGAAGAGCGAGAACAGCGGGCGGGTTAAAATTTCGGTTACACGACCCCCGCCGGAGGGACGTACCCCCTGCGAAAAGGCGAGCGGTCGGTCGTAGAATGCTTTCACATAGTGGACTTCCGGCCGGTAGATCAACGGGGCTACGAGGCCATAGGCAAAGCGCGGGTGAATGTTCTTAATGTCGGCGTCAACATACACGATGATATCACCCGTGAGTTCATACACCGCCTTCCAGAGATTTTCCCCCTTGCCTTTTTTTTCGCCATATTGCGGCAGAATATCGGCCGAAAGATAGACATCCGCGCCGAAGGTCTCGGCAATCTCGCGGGTGCTGTCGGTGGAGCCGGAGTCGATGACGGCAATCTCGTCGAGCAGCGGATAGCGATCGACCAGCTCGGACTTGAACATGACGATCTCTTTACCGATCGTTGCTTCCTCATTGAGCGTAGGCAGGCAGAGCGAGATTTTCAGATCCTGCTCCTGCTTGGCTTCGACCAGCTTTTTGAGATCCCAGAATTGCGAGTGATGGATGGTGTTGTTCTTGATCCAGTTATTCAGGTTCATTACAGAATCCTCCGTCGATGGCCAGCAACACGGCGAGCAGCTGTGCCAGTCCGGTATAGATGGGTTGAATACGAATGGTTTCGTTCAAGTCGTGCAGGTTACTGGCTTCGGTGATGCCGAGTGTCACGGCGGGCAGTCCGCGGGCAATCAGTTCGGAAACCTCCGACATACTAGGGCGGATCGTTGGAGTCAAGTCGAGCGATTCCATGACCTG
>JABDQT010000261.1 GCA_013042165.1 Kiritimatiellales bacterium
GAGCAGGAGATGCGGCGTCTGGCGGTTGCCGTTGAGCAATCCACCGAGTCGATCATGATTACCGGAGTGGATGGAGCCATTCTTTATGTCAACGCCGCATTCGAATCCACTACGGGCTACCCTTCCGATGAGATTCTCGGCAAACAACCCGATCTGCTCAAGAGTGATGAGCACAGCGAAGCCTTTTTCAAGGAACTGTGGGGCACAATTTCTTCCGGCAAGACCTGGTCGGGACAAATTACCAACCGGAAAAAAGACGGAAACCTCTACGACGAGGAGGCCGTTATTTATCCCATTCGCAACGATGCGGAGGAGTTGGTCAGCTATGTGACCATCAGCCGCGACATCACCCAGGAAAAAGCGATTGAAAAACACCTGCGTCAGCAGCAGAAAATGAACGCGGTCGGCGAGCTCGCCGGCGGGGTGGCGCACGACTTCAACAACATCCTTACGGCGATCCTCGGGTATGTGGCGCTCTCCATGAATTCGGTCGAGGAAGACAGCAAGCTCTACGGCTACCTCAATGAAGTTGTGAAGGCCGGCGACCGTGCGACCAAGCTGGTCCGCCAGATCCTGACCTTCAGCCGGCAGGAGGAGCAGGAGTTCCAGCCCATGGAACTGCAGGCGATTATCGAGGATTCGCTCAGCATGGTGGAAACGACCATGAAGAAGAATATCAGGATCGAAAAGCAAATCGATTCCGCCTGCGGCGCCATTCTGGGCGATCCGACTCAGATCCAGCAAGTCATGGTCAACCTCGGTACGAACGCGGCCCATGCGCTGGGTAAGGACGAAGGCGGCACGCTGGCGGTTTCCTTGAATCAGGTGAAGCTCCCGGGCGAACAACCGGACGAGAAGGTCATCGATCTCGCACCGGGCGACTATGTGTGTATCACGGTGCGCGACACCGGCTGCGGTATGCCGTCCGAGGTGATGGATCGTATTTTCGAGCCGTACTATACGACCAAGAAAAAGGGCGAGGGCACCGGCTTCGGGCTCTCCATTGTGCACGGGATTGTGCGGAAGCACCGCGGAACCATCACGGTCGAGAGTGAGGAAGGCCAGGGCACCACCTTTACCATCTACTTTCCTTTGCTGCGCGGAGCGGTAGGGCAGGCGGAACCGGAGGTTACCCGATCCGCACCTGAAGGCTGCCACGGCCATATTCTATTTGTCGATGATGACGAGCAGGTGCTCTCCATGGGGCAGGAAATCCTGGAGTCGTATGGCTACTCGGTCGTGACCGCCACCAACGGACGCCATGCACTGGGAACCTTTACCGAGGATGCCGGTGGGTTCGATGCGTTGGTTACGGACTATAGCATGCCTGAGATGAACGGGCATGAGTTGATCAAGCAGGTGCTCGAAATCCGGGAGGACATTCCGGCGATTCTCTGCAGCGGGTTTATGGAAAAGGTGGAGGGCGAGGACCTCAGCGCTCTCGGACATGCCGCCTATATGGCTAAACCGCTCGACTGGCGCGAATTGAGCCGCACCATTCAGAAAGAAATCAGCAAGAGCAGGTAATCTACTCTTTTTATCCCTGTACGTATGGCATGGCACTAATGTTGCTTAGTTTATCGTGCGTTACAGGGATTTCATATGAAAAGAATAGACCGTTACCTTGAAGAAATGATCGAAAAGGGTGCCAGCGACATTCATTTGTCGACGAACCACCAACCCTGTTTCCGTATTGACGGCGAAATGCTGTTTCTGCGCGGAACGGAAAAGTTCACCAGCGAAGAGCTTCGCGAGATTCTGTATGAGTTTTGTCCGGAACGGAACATACAGGAGCTGGAGGAAACGTGGGACACCGACTTTTCCTATGAGCTGCCGGGTTCCGGTCGCTTCCGTGTAAACATATTTTTCGATGACGAAGGCATTGGGTGCGTCATGCGTGTTATTCCATCGCGTGTTCCCACTTTTGAGGAATTGAATATATCCGAAGGTGTTCGATCGTTCTGTTTTTTGAACAAGGGTCTTGTGATTGTCACCGGGCCGACCGGATCCGGTAAGTCCACCACGCTTGCGGCCATGGTAGATCTGATCAACCGCACGCGTCGTCAGCACCTGATCACGATTGAGGATCCGGTCGAATTCAAGCATCGCTCCCTCGGTTGTCTGGTTAACCAGCGCGAGGTGCATGTGCATACCAAGAGTTTCTCCAGTGCACTGCGTGCCGCGCTTCGCGAGGATCCCGATATCGTACTGGTCGGTGAAATGCGCGACCTCGAAACGATGGAAATTGCGATCGAAACCGCTGAAACCGGCCATTTGGTTTTCGGTACACTGCACACGAATACCGCTGCCACCACCGTTGACCGTATCATCGACAAGTTTCCCGCCGACCGTCAGAACCAGATTCGTACCATGCTGGCAGACTCGCTCAAGGGTGTGATTGCCCAGACGCTGTGCAAGCGTATTGGCGGAGGGCGTATTGCGGCATGTGAGATCCTGGTGGTAACGCCGGCTGTTGCCGCCAATATTCGCGAAGGCAAGACCCATCAGATTCCATCTCTTATGCAGACCGGACGCAGCGTGGGAATGAGCACCTTTGGTGATGATCTTCTCAGTCTCGTCAAGCGCGGCATCATTACGCCGGAAGAAGCCTATGTGAATGCGATCGACAAGGTCTATCTGCAGAAGAAGTTCCTCGAAGAGGAAATCAATCTGGATCTGTCGATGTCCGAGCTTGATGACGTCGATGAAGAGGTCGCAAACGAAGAGGAATCTTCCAAAAGCGAAAAGGCCCGCAAGCGGCTGCATGTGAATCCGAACGACACATCGGCATTGCGGGAACTGATTCTGGTCCTCGCCACCGACGAAAGCCCGGACGAGCGCAACGGCCATGAAGCATTGGAATATGCGCAGAAACTGCTGGATATCACGGGCCAGAGCGATGCACTTACCCTGGTGCTTATCAGCGCAGCTTATGCCGAGCTACAACATTTTACCGAAGCTTCCGAGTGGGCGCGCAAGGCACTCAAGGTGGCCAAGGTCAACAAGCAGAAGGATCTGTCTGTCCGTGTCCAGCGCTACATTAACCTCTACAAGCGCAGTATTCCGCTTCGCGGCGAAGCCGCCTAGCCACCCGACGTCCGCACGGTGCAAGGGGAGCGGGTTAATGTATTGTGAACCGGAATGCCGATGGCGGTAAAAGTTGTATTGATTAAAATATGATCACTTTTATAATGTATCTCTGTTTTTAATACGGAGGTACAGCCATGGCAGATCAGAGCAACAGTTCCGGAATCTATCCCCCGCCGCCGCGGGTCAGTGAAGATTCCTTCTTTCCAACGCTTGCGAGCTACGAAAAAATGTACGCCCACAGCATGGATAATCCCGAGATGTTCTGGGGCAGCCAGGCCGAGGTACAGATCGACTGGTTCCATAAATTCACGCAGGTCATGGACTGCGACTTTGCCAACGGCATGGTGGCCTGGTTTCTTGGCGGAAAGCTCAATGTCTGCCACAACTGCGTCGACCGGCATCTGGATACACGCGGCGACAAGATCGCCATCCTGTGGGAGGGCGATGAACCCGGTGATGTCCGGCGGATTACGTACCGCGAACTGCACCGCGAAGTCTGTAAGCTCGCCAACGTGCTGCGGCACAACGGCATTCGCAAGGGTGATCGCGTGGCGATTTACATGCCCATGATTCCCGAGGCCGCATTCGCCATGCTCGCCTGCGCACGCATCGGCGCCGTGCATAGCGTGGTCTTTGCAGGCTTCAGTGCGGAAGCCTTGCGCGACCGTATTCAGGATGCACGCTGCAAAGCGGTCATTACGGCCGATGAGGGCCGGCGGGGCCGGAAGACCATTCCGCTCAAGCGCCCGGTCGATGAAGCCGTTATGGCATGTCCGACGGTCGAGCATGTTTTCATGGTACGCCATACCGGCAGCAAAGTGCCGTTCTATGAGCCGCGCGACATTGATCTGGGCGAAGCAATGCAGAGCGAGCGCCCCTATTGCCCGGTTGAGCACATGGACAGTGAAGACACGCTTTTCTTGCTCTATACCTCCGGCTCGACCGGCAAGCCGAAGGGCATTTCGCATACGAGTGCGGGTTATCTGCTCTACACGATGCTGACGCATCGCTATGTGTTCGACTACCGCGAGGACGACATTTTTGCCTGCGTGGCGGATATCGGATGGGTCACCGGCCACAGTTATGTGGTCTACGGACCGCTCGCCAACGGAGCGACGACGGTAATGTTCGAGTCGATCCCGACCTATCCCGACGCGGGACGCTACTGGGATATGGTGGAGCGGTTGAAGATTACGCAGTTCTACACCGCGCCGACCGCCATACGCGCCATCGCGCGCCTCGGCGACGAGTTTGTAAAGAAATATGACCGTTCCAGCCTGCGCGTGCTTGGCACCGTGGGAGAACCGATCAATCCGGAAAGCTGGCTGTGGTATCACGATGTCGTCGGAGAGGGCCGCTGCAATATTGTCGATACCTGGTGGCAGACCGAAACCGGGGGGATCATGATTACGCCGTTGCCCGGTGCGACCGATACCAAACCCGGTTCGGCCACCTTCCCGTTCTTTGGCATCGATCCGGTTCTGCTGGATGAAGAGGGCCGGGAAATCGAAGGCAACGGGGTGTCGGGGCTGCTGGCGATCAAGAGCCCGTGGCCTTCCATGGCACGTACGATTCAGGGCGACCATCAGCGTTTTGCGCAGACCTATCTGGATCCGTTTCCCGGTTACTATCTGACCGGCGATGGCTGTCGGCGCGACGAGGACGGCTATTACTGGATTACGGGACGTGTGGATGACGTCATCAATGTTTCCGGCCACCGCATGGGTACGGCTGAAGTCGAAAGCGCACTGGTGAGCCATCCGGGTTGCGCCGAGGCGGCCGTGGTGGGGTACCCGCACGAGATCAAGGGTCAGGGTATTTTTGCTTATGTCCTGCTCAAGGAAGGTTTTGAAGGGGATATGGAGCTGATTGGTGAGCTGCGCAACGAGGTTCGCACGCATATCGGCCCGATTGCTGTACCGGATCAAATCCTGATTGCCTCCGGCTTGCCGAAAACCCGCTCGGGCAAAATCATGCGCCGCATACTGCGCAAGATCGCCAGCCGTGAATCCGGGGAACTGGGCGATGTTTCGACGCTGGCGGATCCGGCGGTGGTGAAGCAGCTGATCGAGAAGCGCTCAACGCTGAACAACTGATAAAAGCTGCTGTGGTTGGAGTTGCAAACCCGAATCAACTGTGTAGCATGCTCGTTTTGGAATTCTGAGAGGAGCATATATGGCTAAAGAAGAATCAATCGAAGCTGAAGGCGTAGTCAAAAAAGTACTGCCGGCAACCATGTACCGGGTCGAATTGGAAAACGGGCATGAAATCCTTGCGCATATTTCCGGCAAGATGCGCAAGCACTTCATCCGCATCGCCGTGGGCGACAAGGTGACGGTCGCGCTGTCGCCGTACGATCTGGAAAAAGGACGCATTACCTTCCGTCACCGCAACTAGCGGATTTGCATTATGGCTAAGCGGAGTCTGTGGGGCAGCAAGATCGGTTTCCTGCTGGCCGCCATTGGATCGGCGGTAGGGCTGGGCAATATCTGGCGTTTTGGCTACATGGCCTACGAAAACGGCGGCGGGGCTTTTCTGGTTCCCTATGCGGTTGCACTCGTCCTCGCCGGCATTCCGCTGATGATCCTCGAGTATACGCTCGGGCATCGCGAAAAGGCCGCACCGCCGCTGGCTTTCGCCCGCATCGATCGCCGCTGGGAAACCATTGGCTGGTGGATGCCCACCATCGCTTTCTTCGGCATCAATCTGTTCTATGCCGCCGTGATCGGCTGGTGCATGAACTATTTCTGCTTCTCCTTCAATCAGGCATGGGGAGCGGACACCGGCGATTTCTTCATGAATACCTTTCTGCAGGTTTCGGAGTCGCCATTTGATCTCGGTGGAATC
Organism: Kiritimatiellales bacterium; assembly: GCA_013042165.1. GTDB lineage: Bacteria > Verrucomicrobiota > Kiritimatiellia > Kiritimatiellales > Pontiellaceae > Pontiella. The sequence continues at coordinate 5,938 of JABDQT010000261.1, forward strand.
CGCTGGCCGATCCTGGCGGGCACCGTGCTGACCTGGATTATCAGCTGGGCCATCTGCTTCAGAGAAGTCAATCATGGCATCGAAAAAGCCAGCATGATTTTCATGCCGTTGCTCGTGGTGCTGACCTTTGTGCTCATTGGGTGGTCGCTGCAACTGCCCGGCGCATGGGAGGCGATCAAAGAAAACTATCTCACGGCCCGCTGGGAAAAAATCAACCCGCTTTCAGCGGCCGGCAGTAAAGTATGGGTGGCCGCCTTCGGCCAGATCTTTTTCACGCTCTCCCTCGGCTTCGGCATCATGGTCACCTATGCCAGCTATCTTCCCAAGAAAACCGACATTGTCGGCAATGCGCTCATCACTTCGGTATTGAATTGTCTCTACTCCTTCATTACCGGGTTTGCGGTATTCGGCACCATTGGTTTTATGGCCGCCTCCAAAGGCGTGCCGTTTGCGGAAGCCATTACCAGCGGCCCCGGCCTGGCCTTTGTGGTCTACCCGGAAGCCATCAACCAGCTCCCGGCGGGGCAGACCATTTTTGGGCTGCTGTTCTTTCTGGTGCTGATCATGGCCGGCCTTTCATCCGCTATTTCACTGGTCGAGGCGTTCTGCTGCTCGTTGATCGATAAATTTGATTTTAACCGCAAAAAGACGGTTACCGTGGTCTGTTTGCTGGGTTGCCTCGGCAGCGTAATCTTCACGACCCGCGCCGGGCTTTGGATTCTTGATATCGTCGACCACTTCGTGAACAACTATGGCCTGGTGACCGGCGGTATTTTCGAATGCCTGCTGGTGGGTTGGGTGCTCAAGGCTGCCGTCGCTCGCAGGCATGTTGACCAAGTGGGCGGAGTCAGGCTGCACAAGGGCTGGGAAGTGCTGATAAAATTTATCACGCCCATTATTCTGATCATTGTCATCGGGTTTGCGCTCTATAGCGAGTTTTCCGGAAACTACGGTGATTATTCAACCAAGGCATTGCTGTTTCTCGGCGTAGGCTGGTTGCTGGCCGCGCTGGTTATTTCCTTCGTCCTGATGCGTTATCCGTGGAGCGGTACGAAACTCGAACGCGAGCACGAGCCGGAAGAAGACCACCTACTGGTCTAGCTTAGTACGTACTTCGTATTACGTATTGTTTTTCCTTTGCAGGACAGGGCACTTCCACGAAATACGAAATACGAAATACGTATTACCCATCTACTTCAGTGTAATCC
>JABDQT010000264.1 GCA_013042165.1 Kiritimatiellales bacterium
GGGCAAGATCCCCGGCATGACCAAAGCCAGCTGGTAAACATATCCACTTTTGCTGGAAGACCGAATGCACCCCGCACATTGCGGGGTGTTTTTTTTGTTAGCCACCGATGGGCGCGGAAGAACACAGATATACCAGAAATGTAAAATGGTTGTATTTCGTGCAGCACCGGCTTTTCTGAAGCAGAGCCAGTCACGCGCTCCCTGTCAGGAAGCACATGTTGCACAAAGCCTGCCACTGTGTGCATCTGCCTTGTTCCGTGGCTATAGCGCATAACGCTTGAAATGTCGTGTTTTCATCGGCTCTCAGAGCCGACACTAAAACAACGGTTCGTTGTAGAATTGGCTCTACTTGTCCTGCGAAGCTTTAGCGTAGTGGGATGAGCCAATAACGGAGAGTGGGGATAGACGGCAGCTAAATCGTGAATTTCTCCAGGGCATAAAAAAACCGCCCCGCATGTGGGACGGCTTTGCGAATCCGAAAGAATGGATCGTTAGGCTTTTTTAACAGCGCCGGAGCGCAGCGCCTTGGTGGAAACCCACACGCGTTTAACGGTTCCGTTTTCGTCGCGTACTCGCACGCGCTGGAGGTTGGGCTTGAAGGTGCGCTTCGTGGCACTGGTCACGTGAAGGCCAATCCCGCCCTTTTTCTTCGACAGACCCTTACGGACAATACGCCGTCCAACGGTCGTTTTCTTTCCTGTAACTGCACATTCTCTACCCATCTCAAATACCTCGGTAACGTGTTTTCAAAAGTGATCTCATCAACAAGAGCAGGGAAATCTAGGGAATCCCGCCCGCTTTGCAAGGCTAAAAGTCCATGTTTTTGCATCGCGGAGGGGATTTGCGACGTCGGCGGAATCGACCCTCCCGGATAAAGCCGCGGTATATCATCCCGCCACGAGGACGACATTGTACCAAAGTAGATGACGTTTGCATTTTAACGCATCGCTGCCGTCGCTTCGCGCCGGCCTCTTTTACGTGTTTCGCAGCAGGTGCGCGGGAATAAATGCACGGTCGGATTAAATTGCTTGTTTCACATCCTGACTGCAGAATCAGCCTATCGGTTCCTGGGAGGGCCGGGAACTTTGTAAAAAAGGAGCGGAGCGATGAAGATGCGATCGTATATGGCTGCAACCTGCATTCTGCTCGCAGCGGTATCCGTCCGGGCGGACGAGATGAATACATTGATCGATGAAGGCGAAAAAGCCTATGCGGCCAGGGATTACCAGAAAGCCGTAGACATCTTTCAGCAGGTCGTTCAACGACTGCAATTGCGTATTGGCGAAGCGATTGAGCGGTTTTTTCCGGACGCTCATAAGGGCTGGACGGCGGGGGCCGTTGAAAATACGAACTGGTCCGGCTCGTCCGGAGAGCAATCCCACAGCTTTGTCAACAGCACCCGGGTCTACACGCGGAAGGCCGACGGGGTTGAGATCACGGTTCAATTCTGCAACTGGCCCATGATCATGCAGGGGGCGAAAGCCGGAATGGCGGCCTACTCCAATCCCATGATGGCGCAAATGCTGAAACTGCAGGGTATCGAGTTTAAATCGGATGAAAAGGCTGGCTGGATCGTGATGAGCATCGTGGACAGTAAAAGCGACTCGACGCAGATCAACGCCTTTTCCGATCGTGCCATGATACTCGTACAAACGCAGGCGAGTGCGGCGGATGCAGCTTCGAACTATTTCGGGGAGATCGATCTGGAGGGACTGGATACCGCTTTGCAATAGCGGCCGATTAAACCAGTTCCGACAGGATGGAATTACAGACAAAGAGGGCCTCCGACGCAAGAGATAGGCGATCCTCTGATCGATGAAGCAGGCCCTCCTCCAGGAAGGAATTGACGGCATGGCCGCAAAGCGTATCCACGGCATGCCCGGTGACCGATTCAAACCGGGCCAGATCCACCCCATCGGTCATGCGCAGCCACATCACGAGGGTTTCGCGGGCTTTATCCTGCGATGAAAGCTGTTCAATCTCATCGAAGGGATCCACTCCGTCTCGCATGCGATCGCAGTAACCCTTCAGATCGCGGACGTTTCCAAAGCGCTTTCCCTTCCAGTGGGAATGTGCGGAAGGCCCGCAGCCGAAATATTCGCCACCCTGCCAGTAAAGCACATTGTGCAGGCAATGCTTTTGATCGCGTGAAAAGTTGGAAATTTCATAGTGTCCGTAACCGGCACTCTCCAGCTCGCCCTTGACCGCAAAATAGTTATCCGCCTCCTCGTCATCGCCCGGCGGAACAAGCCGACCTTCATTCAGGTCGCGCGTCATCGGTGTACCCGGTTCATAGATCAGGTTGTAGTAGGAGATATGCTCGGGCATCAGCTCGATCACCGCTTTGGCGTCCTCGAGCACATCGAAGGGTTTCATGCCCGGGATGCTTTGAATCAGATCAATGTTGATGTTGTCGAACCCGGCTTCGCGCAGCATGTGATAGCCGTTGATCGCTTCCTCGGCATTGTGGATACGCCCCAGCAGCTTGAGCGCACGGTCATTGAACGACTGCACCCCGATCGACACGCGGTTGATCCCGCCGGCCCGCATGACGGCCAGTTTTTCGGGCGTCAGGGTTCCCGGATTGGCTTCGGTGGTAAATTCAACAACCTTCGACAGGTCGATCTGCCGATGAACAGCCTGCAGCACCTCGGCATAGCCTTCCGGCTCAAGCGCTGTCGGTGTCCCGCCCCCGATGAATACGGTGCTCGGGCTGAAATCATCAGGCAAGCGCTCGAGCTCGGCTTCCAGACACTGAATAAACAGCTCGATGTTATCCCATTCATTGGGGGTCATCTTGTAGAAATCGCAATAACGGCACCGCGAAAGACATAATGGAATATGGATATATAGACCGGTCATGATCAAAACTAGTTGTTATCTGTTATTTGCTCCCTCGCGGTAAATATGTACCTTGCCGGGCAGTGAACCAATAACTAATACGCACCAAGAAGGCGGCATGGAAAAGATGGATAAGACGAATCTGATTTGCTTCTGCAATGCGGTCACCGCAGGCGACATCTGGGAGGCGATCGACACGAAAAATCTGAAAAGCACAGGGGAAGTCATGGGCGCCACCTATGCCGCTGGGCTCTGCGGCAGCTGCCTCGACAAAGTCGACAGTGTCACCAAGGATTACCTCGCCCGGCGCAAGAGTCACTGAGGAGCGGACGAAGGCCGCACGCAGAAACGGGCAAATAGAATCACGACGATGCTTCCGGCCAGAAAGTATGGCGTAAAGTATTGCGTGCTTTCGATAAATAGATCGTCCGGTTGCGCCGGAACGGTCTGGGCCCGCGCCAGGGTTCTCAACAGCTGGGCATACACGATGCCGATAAATCCATACCCCAGATTAAGGGCCATGCCTTTAAAGCTCAGGATGGTGGCACGCATGGAGCTATCCGCCTCCTGGTTGAGGTAGTAGGAGAGCGCAAAGGCAACAATGGAAAAAGCGGCAAAGAGCAGCAGGCTGAAAACGACTCCTGCATAGGGAATAAACAAAGACACGCCAAAGAACCCGAGCAGGGCAATCAACGCAACGGTTAGAAATACAAAGCCGGGTGTATGACGATCCACCAGCCTGCGCACGAGCGGAGCGATGAAAAAGTTCATTACCGCCACAAGTGCCCCGAGAATCCCAAAGGCGAATTCCGGAAATTCAATGAGTTTGTAATATTCCGAATTCAGCGTAATGAACATTCGAATGATGCTGTCGGCAAAGGCGCCGGCCAGGATCACCACGAGGG
>JABDQT010000265.1 GCA_013042165.1 Kiritimatiellales bacterium
GGCTGGAGGAGAGAGATATGAACCAGCCGACCGGTACGCGTTCAATTGATTACATCCACCAAATGCCGCGTTTGCGCGGATTGCCGAACGACTCAAAGGAGTCTCCGGACTCGCGCAGCACATCGTCGAATTCGTCCATCGAGAATGCGAAGCCTTCCTTGTTGGCTTCCTCCACAAACGTCTCTTTGGGTTCGAGCTGGTCATAGCGGGCGCGTAATCCTCTATCATCGCCCCCGGCGATTAAAAACCGTTCTGCTTCTTTCTTAGACATACTATTTCCTTTTCTGAATGTTTATTAAGATCGGAGCCGGGGGCATGGGGCGGGGAGTTCCCGTTCGACGAAGCAGGCAAGAGATTGGTCGTTATTCACTTCCAATCACCTGCGGCACATGACTCCTTACTCCACACTCCCAACTCCACTGCTACATGACTCCTTGCTCCACGCTCCCAACTCCCTGCTGCTACATCACGAGTTCGAATTTGGTGTCGTCGGCATCACGGTCGATTTTATCCATCATGGCGCCGAGCATCATTTCGAGCAGGCGGATGCCGCCGGTATAGCCAACGGTCGGGAAGTAGCTGTGTCCGATCCGATCGATGATCGGGAAGCCGTAGCGTACATACGGTACGTCTTCATCGCGGGCAATATACTTGCCGTAGGTGTTGCCGAGCATCAGGTCAACCGGCTCGTTTTTCATCCACTGGTGCAACTGGAAGATGTCGGCCTGCTGACCGTTCTTGACGTTTACGTCCGGGGCCTTTTCGGCGCAAAGTTCCATGATCTTCTTGGTGAACTTTTTGCCGGGGGTGCCGGACACGATATGCGTCGGGATCATGTCGAGATCCAGCAGGAACTCGGTCAGCGGAATCAGCTGATCGGGATCGCCAAAAAGCGCCACTTTCTTGCCATACAGATATTGCGACATGTCGGTGATGACATCGACCAGTCGCCCGCGTTCCGAAACGAAGGAAGCCGGCACCGGAACCCTGGCGGCGTTTGCAAGCGCTTCAACGAAGCGGTCTGTGGCAGAGAGTCCTACCGGAATGTCGAGTACTTCGTAGGGCACCTTGAAGTTGCTGTCGAGCAGCTTCGCGGCATCTTCCGATGCAAACGAACCCAGTGCCAGCGTTTTAATGCTGTCGCCGGAAGAAGCAATCTCTTCCACCGTGGCTCCGCCGTCGGGATACATTTTGTATTCGCCGGTCTGCGGCGTATCAACGACGTCCGAGGTGTCGGGATACATCACAATCTTCGCCGCCATTTCGGCTGCGATGCGTTTGATTTCGCGCATGTCGGAGGGTTCAACCCAGCCGGGCAGAATATTAACCTGATCAATGGCTTCGCCGGTGTGTTTGGCGAGGCCCTTCACAATGCCTGTACACATATTGGAAAATCCGGTGATGTGGGATCCAATGTAACTTGGAGTGTTACAGTAGATTACATTTTTTCCCTCCGGAACCTTGCCGTCTTCGATGGCTTTCGAGCAGATCTGGTTCAGGTCGTCCCCGATGGTTTCCGAGAGGCAGGTGGAGTGAATGGCAATCAGGTCCGGATCATAGATCGTGAACATGTTGGCAATCGCCTGCATCAGGTTGGCCTGTCCGCCGAATACGGAGGAGCCTTCCGTGAAGGAGCTCGTGCCGGCCATAACCGGATCTTTGTAATGACGGGTCAGCACACTGCGGTGATACGAGCAGCAGCCCTGCGAACCGTGCGAGTGCGGGAGGCAGCCGTGCACGCCGAGGGCGGCATACATGGCTCCGACCGGCTGGCAGGTTTTCGCCGGGTTAATGGTTAACGCTTTGCGTTCCTTGATTTCTTTGGGTGTGTGTCTTAGTAACATGGTTATCTCCTGATTTGTTGGAGAGGGGGAGTGAGGGAGTAGGGGAGAGGGGGAGTTTCCCGGGCAATCATCCCGATCATCACTCCGTTGCTCCTATACTCCTTTACTCCATCACTCCGTTCCTTATTAGGCTACAAACTCTGCGTGGATGACCGGAGCGGTATCGGCCGTGGCCAGCCACGGTGCCTTGAGCTTCTTCCAGATCGTCGTGCTGAGCATCGTTTCGATATCGGTGTAGAAGTTCATGGCTCCTTCGAATCCGGCATAGGGTCCACCGTAGTCGTAGGAGTGCAGCTGCTTCAGCGGAATGCCCGATTTCTGGACGACATATTTTTCTTTGATGCCGGCGCAGAAAATATCGGGTTTGTAGAAGTCGATCAGCTTCTCGGTTTCCCAATGCGTGATGTCATCCACAATCAGGGAGTTATCGGCCATATCGGTCTTCATGCCTTTATAATCGCTGACCTCGAGACCTTTCTCCTGGAGCGTTTCGAGTTTGATATCGGACGCGCGGGGATTGAAGCGTTCCGGATCGGCTTCGATCTTGAGCTCTTCAATGTTCCGGCTGTCGGCGTCAACCTTGATGGTCGGCAGCACTTTGCGGCCTTCATAGTCGTCGCGGTGACCAAACTCGTACCCGGCGGAAACGGTCTCCATCTCCAGCTCCTTAAAGAGCTCCTGATAGTGATGGGCCCGTGAGCCGCCCACAAACAGCATCGCCAGCTTGCCGGCTGTGTTCTTTCGCGCTTTCTCCGCCGCCGCTTCCACTTTCGGCAGCTCTTCGGCAATGACTTCTTCGATTCGGGCCGTCAGGCCTTCGTCTTCAAAGTATTCACCGATTTTGCGCAGCGCCTTGGCCGTGGATTCGCCGCCGATAAAGTTAATCTTTATCCACGGAATACCAAACTTGGTCTCCATCATCTCAGCCATATAGTTGATTGAGCGGTGGCACATCACCAGGTTCAGATCGGCCGTGTGCGATTTTTCGAACGCACCCATGGTGGAGTTGCCCGAGAAGGTGCAGACCACATTGATGCCGCAGGCCTGGAAGATCCGGTCAATCTCGAAACCGTCTCCGCCAATGTTGTATTCGCCCAGCAGGTTAATGTTAAACTTGCCTTCCGGTTTGGTGTCGTCGTTGCCGACCACATGCTTGAACAGCTGGTTGTTGGCAATGTGGTGACCCGCGGACTGGGAAACGCCTTTGTAGCCTTCGCAGCTGAATCCGAATACATTGCAGTCGCCGAGCTTTTCCTTCATCTCGCGGGAGACGGCGTGCACATCGTCACCAATCAGGCCGACCGGGCACGTGGAGAAGACTCCAATGGCCTTGGGCTTGAAGATGTCGTAGGCTTCCTGAATGGCCTGCTTGAGCTTCTTTTCCCCGCCGAAGACAATGTTGTCGTCCTGCATGTCGGTGGAAAAGCAGTAGTTGATGAAGTTTTCTCCATCGGGCCCTTCCGGACCGGGGTCGGTCTGGTTGCGGCGCGTCAGCCACGCATAGAAGCTGCAGCCGATCGGTCCGTGCACCAGGTTGATAATGTCGCGCGTCGGTCCCAGTACCACCCCTTTACAACCGGCATAGGTGCAGCCGCGCTGGGTGATGATGCCCGGGATGGTGCGGACGTTGGACTGGATTTCCTGATCCAGCTTGGTGTCGTTGATCACCACGGACTTCGCCCGCTTGCGCGCAATTTTCGGTGGGTACTTGGCCAGGATTTCTTCCTTCAATACGGAAGGATCCGGTAATTTTTTATCTTCGCTCATGCTATACCTC
>JABDQT010000271.1 GCA_013042165.1 Kiritimatiellales bacterium
CAGCAGGCCGGCGGCGAAACCTTTCATGTGCTCTTTTCGGCAGATGGCCCGTTCAGCATTGAATACGGCAATAAGGAAACCGAAACCGTTGCCACCGGAACCTCAGTGCTTATTCCGGCCCAGCTAAGGGATTATACCATCAGGGCTCCCGCCGGGACGGTGGTATTGAAAATCACGAATCCAATGGCCTAAACCGGAATGTTGCAAAAAAAAACAGCACCTTTTGCGAGGTGCTGTCAGGGATGTATTAAAATGGTGGAGGATAACGGGATCGAACCGATGACCTCGTGCATGCCATGCACGCGCTCTCCCAGCTGAGCTAATCCCCCGGAAAAAGGACGGGCTTTATAGACCTTGGCCGCAGGGGTGTCAATCCGCTTTATTTAGTTTATTTTCCGTTTTGTTTGAGGTTGACAGTTGCAGGCCGATTCCGTAGTTTCCGCCCCTTGATTTTTTGGAAAGGACGCCCCGACGGGGCATTGAGGTAATTTATGGAAGCATATGCGGTAATTGAAACCGGTGGAAAGCAGTATCGTGTGCAGCAGGGCGATGTTCTTGATGTTGAACTGCTTGCGATCGATGAGGGCGCCAGTGTCGAGTTTGATGCGCTGGCCGTATCCAACGGCAGCGAGCTGTCGATCGGTACGCCGGTGGTGGACGGCGCCAAGGTCAAGGCCTCGGTCGTGGAAAACCTGCGCGGAAAGAAGATCTACTCCTTCAAGAAAAAGCGCCGCAAGGGCTATCGTCGTAAGATTGGTCACCGTCAGGAGCTGACCAAGATTAAAGTGGAAACAATCAGCGCATAGGTTTGCGGGAGGTTCGTTATGGCTCATAAAAAAGGACAAGGTTCATCCAGCAACGGTCGCGACAGTAATGCACAACGTCGTGGTGTTAAGCGCTTCGGTGGACAGAAAGTAACGGCCGGCAGTATTCTGGTTCGCCAGCTCGGCACCAAGTTTCATGCCGGTGTGAATGTCGGTTGCGGACGCGACTACACGCTCTTCGCTCTGAAGGACGGTGTGGTTGAATTCGACAAGCGTCAGCGCAAGATACACATTCGCGAAGAAGTTACGGCGTAGCGCATCAGCGATGCCAGGCTTGCAAGGGCGCTCACGCTAAAGCGGGGCGCCTTTTTTCATGTGGAAACGGGGTTGGTTTTCGACAGATTGATCAGCCACGAAAGAGCGCAGAGAGCACAGGAATGTGTAGGTGCAGAATATGAATAGTTTTATTTGGCAATACGCAATACGCAATACGCATTACGCATCATGAAACACGTTGTATTCAAGGATCGCGTAAAGCTCTATGTCCGTGCCGGCAACGGCGGCAACGGATGCGTTTCCTTTCGTCGTGAAAAGTTCATCCCGCGGGGCGGACCGGATGGCGGTGACGGCGGACACGGGGGCTCGGTGATCCTGCGGTGCGATGTCAACGAGGATTCGCTCCTGCCACTCTACTACCAGCCGCATCAGCGCGCCAAGCATGCGCAGCACGGCATGGGCTCGCAATGCCATGGCCGCAATTCCGACGACTGCATCGTCAAAGTGGCGCCCGGTACGGTCGTGACGGACGCCGAGACGGATGAGTTTCTCGGCGAGCTGCTCGAGCCCGGCGAAGAGCTGGTGGTGGCCAAGGGGGGCAAGGGCGGCATCGGCAACACCCGCTTCAAAAGCTCAACCAACCAGGCACCGCGCGAATTTACCGAAGGAACGCAGGGCGAGGAAAAACCCCTGTGGCTTGAGCTCAAGCTCATGGCCGACGTCGGACTGGTGGGCTATCCCAATGCCGGGAAATCAACCCTGCTGAGCAAGTTGACCCATGCGCACCCGAAAATTGCGCCCTATCCCTTCACGACCATTAATCCCATCGTCGGGACCCTTGAATTTGTCAACTTCAGCCGGCTCAAGATTGCCGATATCCCGGGGCTGATCGACGGCGCCCACGAAGGTGTTGGGCTGGGGCATCAGTTCCTGCGCCACATCGAGCGCTCACGCTTCATTCTTTTTGTCCTCGATATGGCTGGAACCGATGAGCGGAATCCAACCGAGGATTTCCTTCATTTGAAAGAAGAGCTCCGGCTGCATATGGAGACACTGTCCTGCACGCCTTATCTCGTGGTGGCCAATAAAATGGACTCGCCCGGCGCCGCAGAAAACCTGAAGGAATTCAAGGAGCGTACCGAGGAGATCATTTACGAGATCTCCGCCGAGCTCGGCGAAGGTCTCGAACCGGTGAAGGAACACCTCTATAAGCATTTCTTCGAAACCCGCCGGGTGCTCGAAGAGTCGGAGTAGGGGGCTCCTTCGCTCAGTTGCTGTTTAGTGAACGCCGGCGGCGGGTGGTCTGCGTGGCCGTCGGATCATAGTTGGGGTTTGAAGTAGGCAGTTGCGCATTGGTTTCTTTGAGGCGCTGATCCATTTGCTGTACCATGGCCGCATATCTTTCCGGCTCCTCCCGTGACCGATCCTTTGTTTCCCCGATGTCGGTGTCGAGATTGAAGAGCTTGCTGGTGCCGGCATCCCAGTCTTTGAGCAGTTTCCATTCATCTGAAATCAGAGCAGTCTGCGGGGTTTGAGGTCCCTGACCATAATGCGGATAGTGGAAGAGCAACTCCTGTTTGCGCTCGAACTGCTTAGCCTGACCGGTCAGCAGGGGGGTGAGGTCGACGCTGTTTTCGGATTCGGCCGATGCCCCGGACCAGGTGGCGAAGGTGGCAAAAAGATCGGTTCCGCAGACCGCCGTGGAGCAGTAGCCCGTCTTTATGCCGGGGCCTGCGATCATCAAAGGAACGCGGATGCCGCCTTCGAACAGAGTGCCTTTGCCGGCAAAGAGCGGGGTGTTATTGGGTTTGCGCCGGTTGCCTTGTGCGCCATTGTCGGACATAAAGACGACATAGGTGTTGTCTGTAATGCCGAGCCTTTCGAGCGCCTGAAAAACCTGATGCAGGCTGCTGTCGAGATCCCAGGTCATACCGGCATAATCCGCAGCTGTGTGGATGCCTCCGGGGGAGGCCTTTTCAAATTTCCCGATGCTTTCCGGCCGGCTTTGGACAGGCGCATGTACGGCATAGTGCGACAGTTGAAGATAAAACGGTTTTCCGGCATTCACACTCTCTTCCATAAACCGGATGCCACGTTCGGTCAGGCTGAAGATTTCTTTCGGGTCGGTCTCTGTTCCATTGCATTTGTTTTGGGTTGAGCCGTCATGGAAATCAAATCCATACATGCCGGCGTGGTCATTTCGTCCGAGGTGCCATTTTCCGAGCAGCGCGGTGGTATAGCCTTCGCCTTGAAGCAGGGTTCCAAGCGTTGGAAGGGTTTCCGGCAGCCGGGTTTCCGGTTTGAGGGTCAGCAATTTTTTCGAGTCGTCCGGCCGGCCTCCGCCGGGGGTGGTGATTCGCAGTTCGGCCGGTGTCTTTCCGGTCAGTACGGCGGCGCGGCTCGGGGTACAGAGTGAGGCGGGGGAATAGGCCTGCGAAAAGACCATGCCGCGGGCGGCCAGCTTTTCAAGGTTCGGCGTCTGGTAAAAATCGCTTCGGGTGGAGGTTTCGCCGGGGATCATTTCCAGTGATGTTCCTGTCCACCCCATGTCATCAGCATAGATGAAAACAATGTTCGGCTTGTCGGTCGGGGATGTTGAAACCGGCGGAAGGGTGGCATGCGTAGGGTCTTCCGCCGGGACTTCAAAAGGGCGGGGAGCCCCTTCCTGTTGCGGAGGTCTTTCGCCACGGTTTGGAGGCGGCGGAGCATCGGCGGCTTCCTCGCGGGTGATTGCTCCATCGTTGTCCTGATCGAGCATGAGGAATCTGCGTTCCGGACCCTTAAACTCATCTTTGGTGATCCGGCCGTCGTTATTGGCGTCGAACCTTGAGAATATGCGATCCGGAGAAGGACCGTTCCGGTTCTGCCGCCCGCTGGCTTGGTTTGGGCGCTCGCCGGGAGGGCTTTGCTCCGATTGGCTGTCGGGCTTCACTTCTGCATCAGCCGCTATTGCATCGCCACCCCGGACCAACCGCACCATGTTATCGATACGGATGACATCGCCCTGCGGGCCGCGTCCATACGGGAACCGCGAGGCATCACCCACTTTGGGGTCCGAGCGCTGAGAGCCGGCACCATGTACATCCATTAGTTGCTTTTCGCCGGATTGCCGATCCGACATCCAGCCCAGGGAACGTCCGAAGGCAAAATAGACCGCCGTATCGGATTTGCGGACTCCGACATGCGTGCTGCCCGTCCAATAGTGCGCAAAATCTTTTTCGCCACCCTCGTTGATGATTTCGGTGGCATCAAATATCGGGTCGATGGCTGCCGAGCCGGTGGTATCAGGCGAGCGGGTGTAGTCGATGATGCTCTGCAGCTCCTTGGCATTGGGCAGACGCCAGTCGGAATATCCGGCGAACTCCATGCCCTCGGCATAGTCCAGAGCGGTTGGCCAGTCCATGCCCTCTCCGCTGTCGGCCTTCATCCAAGTCAAGCCGGAGGCTTCGTCGGTGATGGTGCCGTCGTCGTTATCCTTGAAGCTGTTTTTCCCGTATTCGGAATTTCCCCGCACATACAGGACATAGTAGCGCCCTTTACCTCGCCGGGTTTGGATGGGGTAGCCCTTGATGCGTCCGTCGGCAAAGTTGACACCGAACATGGTTTCGTTACCGCCCATGGTGGTGCTGACATATTTGGTGCTGGTGGCAAACTGCGAATCGATGATGCGCTCGCCCTTCGCAGGATCGCCGTATTTAAACGTGAATATGGCATCATCGATGAAAGGTTTTAGCGTGGAGGTATCGGTGCTCATGGGATCCGGATCGGTGCCGTTGAGCTGGATCAGGGAGTAGAGTTCCTTGATGGTTGGTAATCGCCAGTCGCGGTAGCCGCCGGTCTTGCATTTCGCGGCATTCTTCTCCGCTTCAGCCAGCGTCATTTTTTCGCCCGGATCCTGTGTCCACATCAGGCCGGTGACGAGGTCGCTGACGGTGCCATCGCCATGGTCTTTGTAGGATGGGGCATTTGCCAGATAGTGCGCATCCTGCCCGGCCTCCGTACCGTAGGCTTGGATTTGCCCGGTATCGACAATCGGATAGGTTGTGGCGGAAACCAGTTCAGCCATGAGGGCGCCGAGGACAATTAACAGTATTTTCATGATCTACTCCTTGAAGGATTTCCAGCCGTACGGATCAATTTTTCATTCATATCAAAACAACGCACGATTGATCGATAGATTGCACGCATAGTCGGTTAATAAATTCACGTGACCTCGAAATAGCCTGCTCCATTAAATGATGAATCAAGACTAAGTATTTCATCGCCAAGAGACTTGATCGTCATTATAAAAGCAGTATGTGTCTGGCAACTGCTTGCTGGGGGCAGGTGTTAACTAACCGAGGGAGGATGCGATGATACATTGGTTGAAAAATAATGATGCATTGGGAACCACAAACCGCGGTGTGCCGTGCGAGTCAGGGTTATGCACGCTCTGCCGGGCCGACTGCAAGGGCAAATGCGAAACGTGGATGTCGAGCCTGGTGGGGCGCAAGCTGCTCTATCCGCGCGACTTTCCACTGACTACTGCGGGCTCGGCGAATGTAACCTCACTCGGTGTCGGCTACCAATCGCTGCGCATTCATGGCTATGCCTATGGTGCGCATGGGCTCGATGAAGGGCTCAGCAACGATCCCGACGACTGCATCTTTCCGAACGTTAATGTGGGGACCGAATTCGGCAGCACAATCAAGACCAAGTGCCGCGTGCCGATCATGACCGGTGCACTGGGTTCCACCTTCATCGCGGCGCACTATTGGGATTCGTTCGCGGTGGGTGCTGCCATTTGCGGTTTTCCGATTGTGGTGGGCGAAAACGTCGTGGGGGTCGACCGCGAATCAACCCTCGAAAAGGGCAACATCACTAATGCCCCGGAACTGGACCGCCGTATCAACACCTTCCTGCGCTACTATGATGGATACGGTGCCATCATCGTCCAGATGAATGTCGAGGACACCCGCAACGGTGTTGCCGAATATCTCGCCGAAAAATATGGGGATCAGATCATCATCGAGCTCAAGTGGGGGCAGGGGGCCAAGGATATCGGCGGCGAAATACAGGTGAAGTCGCTCGACTATGCCAAATTTCTCAAGGATCGCGGCTACGTGGTCGATCCCGATCCGACCGACCCGCATGTGCAGGAAGCCTTCAGAAACCACGCGGTGACTTCCTTCGCGCGGCACAGCCGCCTTGGTGGAACCAATCTCGATACGGCCGCACAGGTGCAGGAGGACTTCATGAATGCCGTCGCCTATCTGCGCAAGCTCGGGTTCAGCCGCATCTCGCTCAAGACCGGTGCCTATGGCATGGAGGCGCTGGCGATGTCGATCCGTCTGGCGGCCGATGCCAAACTCGACCTGCTGACCATCGACGGCGCCGGCGGCGGCACCGGCATGAGCCCGTGGAACATGATGGACCACTGGGGGGTTCCTTCACTGCCTTTGCACGCCAAAGCCTATGAATACTGCAAAATGCTCGAAGACCAGAATATCGCCGTTCCGGATATTTCATTTGCCGGCGGCTTTGCACGTGAAGACCATATCTTCAAGGCACTGGCACTCGGCGCGCCATATGCCAAACTGGTTTGCATGGGCCGAGCGCCGATGATTCCAGGCTATCTTGGAAGCAATATCCAGGGCGTGTTCCAGCCCGAAAAACGCGAGGCGCTGCATGGCCACTGGGATGACCTGCCCGCTACGGTTACGGCCATCGGCACCTGGCCGGAAGAAATCTTTTCCGGATGGGAAGCCGTCAAGGCCAAGGTGGGTGCCGACGAAATGAAGAACGTACCGTTCGGTGCAGTGGCCATGTATGGCTATGCCGACAAGCTCGCATGCGGCCTTCAGCAGTTCATGGCGGGAGCACGTAAATTTTCACTCCCGGAAATTTCGCGCGACGATCTCATGGCCGCCAACCGCGAAACGGCGGTCGAAACCGGAATTTCCTACATGACCGATGCGCTGAACGACAAAGCCGTCGAAATCATGAAAGGGAAATTTTAGAGTATTTCTATAGCCACAGACGAACACGGACATACACGGATTACTTTTCTTCGGTGTTCTTCTGTGTTTGTCCGTGGCTACGGTTTTAATGAATTTGCTCTAAAGCAAAATTTAAACTGCTTATCCCTGCGACATCTCGGCAAGGCGTTCCAGTTTTTTGAGTGCCGCGCCCGATTCGATCGATTCAACGGCCATCGCCAGCCCGGCCTGCGGGGTATCGACCTTGCCGCTTGCCATGATGGCGAAGGCGGCGTTGAGTAGAACGATGTCGCGCTTCGGCCCCTTTTCACCATCAAGAATGGCGCGGGTGATGGCCGCATTTTCGGCGGGTTCACCGCCGACCAGATCCGTGCTGGCGGCCGTTGCGAGTCCGAGCCCCCCGGGCTGGACTTCGTAGGCTTCAATTTTCCCTTTGCGTATTTCCGTGACCATCGTGGTGGTCGTCGTGGTGAATTCGTCGAGACCGTCGTTGCCATGCACGATAAACTGGTGGTTCATCTCCAGCTGCGCACAGGCATCGGAAACAATCGGCACCAGCTCCGGTTTGAAGACGCCCATGATGCCGTTCTTGACGCCGGCCGGATTACAGAGTGGTCCGAGAATATTGAAGATGCTCCAGACGCCTATTTCGCGGCGCGGTCCGACGACGTGTTTCATCGCCGGGTGCAGGCCAGGGGCAAACAGGAAGGCGATGCCCAGCTCTGCCAGACACTCCTCCATGCGTTGCGGCGTGTATTGAATATTAACCCCCAGCTCTGAAAGTACATTGGCACTGCCGCATTTGCTTGAAACGCCGTAAGAGCCATGTTTAGCGACCGTCACACCCGCTCCGGCAATCACAAAGGCGGCCGTGGTGGAAATGTTGAAAGTATGCGCGCCGTCGCCCCCGGTGCCGACAATATCGACCGCGTTCGGATCGTCGCACTTGATCGGAGTGGCATTCGCGCGCATGACCTCGGCGCAGCCGGCAATGATTTCAGGTGTTTCACCGGTCAGCCGCAGGCCGGCAATGAAGGCCCCGATCTGTGCTTCGGTGGCTTCGCCCGACATAATGTCGGTCATGGCCGCGGCGGCCTCCTCGCGCGAGAGGATTTCTTTGTTAATGAGTTTGGCGACGGCTGCTTTGATCATGGCTGTGCTCCAGTATGTTTCCAATGGTTGGAAACGATAGGAAATGGGATTGCCGAATGGAAGCCAACGTTTCCCTCATTTCAATTCGGGTAAACATTAGCTGCACCGGTTTTCTGTAGTGTTCATTTGTATGGTGTAGTGGCCGCTTACCCTGGGGAAGCGGCGGGTTGTAGGTCCGGTCCCCCGACCGGGCGTTTTTTGTAGCCGCGATCCGTGATCGCGGAGGCGGGCTCAAGGAACCCGCCCTACACATTTTCTTGGTGGTAAAACATCTTCCCGAGCACAAAAAAAGAGCGCCCGTCAGGACGCTCTTGGCGAAAAGCGGATCGCTGATTTATGCGATCTTGGCTTTTGCGGTTTCAACCACCTTGGTGAATCCGGCCGGATCGTGAATGGCGATTTCGGACAGCATTTTGCGGTTGATGGTGATATCGGACTTGTTGAGTCCATCGATGAAGCGGCTGTAGCTGATGCCGTTCATACGGCAGGCGGCGTTGACGCGAACGATCCACAGGCGACGGAAGTCGCGTTTCTTGTGTTTGCGGTGCACATAGGCCATGGCCTGTGCGCGGTCGACGGCTTCGGTAGCCGTACGGAAAAGCTTGCTGCGTGCGCCGCGGAAACCCTTGGCGAGTTTCAGGCGGTTGTTTCTTCTGGCGCGGGACGCCGGTCCATTGGTTGCTCTTGGCATGATTCAATCTCCAGCAAATTAGATGTACGGGGTGATGCGCTTCATATCGGCCTGATCGACGATATCCTGACTGCGCAGTTTCCGTTTCTGTTTACGATTCTTGTTTGAAAGGATGTGGCTTCCACCCATGTGATTGCGCTTCAGCTTGCCGGTGCCGGTTTTGCTAAACCGTTTGGCAGCACACTTTTTTGTTTTCATTTTAGGCATGGTAACACCGTCCGTTTAATAAATTTAACCCTC
>JABDQT010000272.1 GCA_013042165.1 Kiritimatiellales bacterium
AAGGGGGTCCGTTCCTTCAGGGTAAAGATGAAGACCACCTCCTATTGCCACTGCCGAAAATGCTGCAGCTATCGCTGGATGCTGGTCATACCGTATCAGATAAAGGGGTATCTCGACTTCAGGCTCAAGCACATCGGGCAAACCTCGTCCGGTGCCATGGTGCGCCCCGGAACCATTGCCGCCGACACCTCCATCTATCCCTACGGCACCATCATGTACATCCCCGGCTATGGCTATGGGCGGGTCGAGGACACAGGCGGCGCCATCAAGGGACAGCACATCGATGTCTACCGCCCGAATCACTGGTATGCACGACAATGGGGGGTGCGGAAATTACGGGTCCGCGTCTGGCTGCCGCCGAAGACCGACGTTCCGGTGGCGGAATCCGCGCTGGCCACGGTCCGTTCTCCATAAAACGCCTTGCTATGGCCGGGGGGATTCCTGTATTTCTTCCGTCCGCTTGTATTAAAAAACGGGCTCGTAGCTCAGTCGGTCAGAGCAGGAGACTCATAATCTCTTGGTCGGGGGTTCAAGTCCCTCCGAGCCCACCAAATTTTAAGGTCCCCGAAGTTTCGGGGGCCTTTTTTGTTGGCGAGGAGGGACGCAGAACCTCGGTTCACACCGAGCATTGCGAGGTGAGACTGCGCGTATGCGCAGCCCGCAGGGCGCGAAGCGTCAACTCCCGAGAGCCCACCATCCTTCGCTCTTTACTCTAATAGAGCTACGGATGGCACGCCATCATGCGGCTATCGTTAATAAGCTGAGGGACGCCGAACTCCCGAAGTGGGTTGCCCCTGCATTTCCCTGCACTAAGCAGGGAATCTGCAACCCTTTGAAAACCCTCATGCCCCCTGTTTCTCCCTGATATTAACAATAGAATGTTACGCTTTGAAACAGCACATGAATGGGTTCCGGTGATTCAGGTCGGTGGCAACGATTTGTTGGGATGCAACTCTTGGAATGTGGTCACACCCTATCTTTATTCAGATGCTTATAAATATCGGAACATCAATGGCCTGCAGATGCTCCTCGCGAAAATCCTGTAACAAAATGCACGTATGATTTGTTACAAAATTTAGCGATTCATGAGCCGATTAGGAGAGTTATTCGGCTCATTAATATGCTGCCGGGCAGTGTTTTATATTGCCTGAAATGTTCATTCACCGTAATTGGTTCATTGGATTGGGAAGAATAATAACACCCGAACGGGTATATATTTTGCTAAATAATAGCTTGCTATACCCGAAAGGGGTGATTATTAATCTGGCTAAACAATATATACCCGATGGGGGATAAAATGGCTGATCCATTGATTAAATTTGTTAAAAGCCGTCGCCGTTCCATGGGCTTGACCCAGAAGGATCTGGCGGATCGTGCCGGCGTTGGCCTGCGTTTTATCCGCGACCTGGAGCAGGGCAAGGAATCGTTGCGCATGGATAAGGTCAACCAGGTACTCGCGTTGTTTGGTCATCGCATGGAGCCGGTTGCCTACCGGATGGAGGTGGCTGATGAGGAAGGCTAGCATCTTTATTCATGACCGTTTTGCAGGAACGCTCGAGGAGCGAGACAACGGCTATTCGTTTTCATATTCATCCGACTATCTTGATCAGGAGAGCGCGGAGGCGATTAGTTTGTCACTGCCGCTCCGGGCGGAGCCCTACGAGGACAAGCGCCTGTTCCCGTTCTTTGACGGTTTGGTGCCGGAGGGGTGGTTGTTGGATATTGCCGAACAAACCTGGAAGATTGATCCGCGCGACCGTATGGGCCTTTTGCTGGCCTGCTGCCATGATTGCATCGGTGCGGTTTCCGTTGCTCCAGAGGAGGATGTCTGATGAATACCTGTCACATCTGCCTCCAGCCCATGGAAACCACGCAGGGGCTGTATCACGATGCCTGTTGCAGGGCGCTGTTTGGTTCCGGCAGTCCGCCGATTTTGCCCTATGCCTGGAAGGATCTCAATGCCTTGGCGGAAAAGGTTGTCCGCAGTCATGTTGCCGTCCCCGGCGTCCAGCCCAAGCTTTCCATGCACCTCGAACGCGGGGGCGGCCGGCGGGAGTCACGGTTGACGCTGGTTGGGTTGGAGGGTGGTTATATCCTGAAGGCACCCGTTGCCCGCTATCCGGAAATGCCGGAGCTAGAGCACCTGACGATGCGCATGGCCGAATGTTTCGGTATCGCCACGGCCATATGTGGGCTGATCCCTCTGGAGGATGGCCGGCTGGCATTCATAACTAAACGCATGGATCGGGAAGGAAATTGGAAGCTGCATATGGAGGACATGTGCCAGCTCACCGACCGGTTGACGGAACAAAAATACAGGGGTTCCATGGAGCAGGTCGGAAAGGCGATCATCCGCCATTGCGACAATGCGCTGTTTGATGCCATCCGCTTTTTCGAGGTTGCGCTCTACGCTTTCCTTACCGGCAATTCCGATATGCATCTGAAGAACTTTTCACTGCTTCATCGCAAGGACGGTTCCGTTGCCTTGTCGCCTGCCTACGATCTGCTTCCAACCCAGTTGCTGCTGCCCGAGGATGAAGAGGAGTCGGCGCTCACCCTGAATGGCCGTAAAAATCGTCTGGGACGCAATGATTTCAGGCGTCTTGCCGCATCGCTGCAATTGACCGAAAAGCAGGCAACCAACACCCTCGACCGCTTCTCCGATCATGTCGGCACCGCCCTTGAACTGCTTGGGAAAGGATTGTGCTGCCAGGATATGAAAGAGCGCTTCAAGGCGTTGATCTGCGCGAGGGCCGAGCGCTTGGGGTTGCCTGGTCATTCGTGTTCAGTAACCGGCTGATTTTATCAGCAGTTTGCCAGCCCCGTTTGATTTCCGATCTATTAATAGGGAGGTGTTGTTATGTTGCTTGGTGCGCATGCACTCCCGTTGAGTCTTAATGGAAGGAAAGAAAACATGCACAATCAGATTCCAGAACACATTGCAAACGGAGTTGCCGCCATGCTCGCACCTTATTGCCCCAGTTTAACCGCCGAGCGGTTGTTGTCGTCCATCAGTTTCGAGCCGGAAAGGAAGGAGG
>JABDQT010000273.1 GCA_013042165.1 Kiritimatiellales bacterium
AAGGGGAAAGGGTATCTGCGCGGGACGCAGAATATTCTGGGCTTCCTTCCGCGCACCGTTGCACCCAGCGACTTCATCTTTTGCGTTATTGCCGAGGAGACGGGATTTCTGGGCGGAGTGCTGTTTATCGCGCTCTACACAATTTTACTGATTGGTTGTATGCGGGCCTCGTTGAGTTCCCGTGATGAGTTTGGGCGGCTCGTGGTGCTGGGTATCGGCGTCATGTTGTTCTGCCATGTGTTTGTGAATATTGCGATGACGATCGGAATTCTGCCGATCACCGGGCTGCCGTTGCCACTGATGAGCTACGGCGGCTCCTTCATGGTCAGCACCATGATCGCACTGGGGCTGGTGCAAAGTGTGTACCAGCGCCGTAGAATTAGATAAGGAGAAATAGTCATGCTTAAGAAACTTAAAGCCCTCGGCGGCCATAAGCGCGAGAAGAAGGAGATTATCATCAACATCGAATCGCTCGAGACGCGCGTCGCCGTACTGGAGGACGGAAGGCTCGACAATTTCCACATCGAGCGCCAGGAGGATAACCGTATCGTCGGCAGCATTTTCAAGGGGCGCATCCAGAATCTGGAAGACGGCCTGCAGGCCGCTTTCGTGGATGTCGGCCTCAAGAAGAATGCCTTCATTCATTATTGGGATATGATTCCCGAGGATGCCGCGCGCCTTGAGCGCGAGGAAGGTGTCCGCGCCAAAAGCTCGACGCGGCAGCGCAAGAAATACAAGCCCGGCGAGATGCAGCGGCTCTTTCCGGTCGGCTCGGAGATCATCGTACAGGTCACGAAGGATGCGATCGGCACCAAGGGTCCCCGCGTGACCGCAAACCTGAGCATTCCGGGTCGCTTTCTGGTGATGATGCCCGGCACGCACCTGAAGGGTATTTCGCGCAAGATCGACGATGTGAAGGAGCGTAACCGTCTCAAGAAAATTCTATCCCGACTGCCCATTCCGGAAAACATCGGGCTTATTGTGCGCACCGCCGGATCCGGCACGCGCAAGGTCAGCTTTGCCCGGGATGCGCGCACGCTGTTCGAAATCTGGAACGACATTGAAACGGGCATGAAGGAAACCCCCGCGCCCTGCTGCCTCTATTCCGAACCGCGGCTCGCCGAACGCGTGGTGCGCGACTACCTGACGGAGGATATCGACCGCATCTACATCGACAACCGCGACATGTTCGATGCCACCCGCCAGATTATCGCAAAGTTTTCGCGTCGCTCACGCAACTGGGTGCAGATGTATGGCGGCGAAGAGCCGATCTTCGACTATTTCGATGTTGAAAAGCAGATCGAATCCGCCTACCGCCGCAAGGTCTGGATGAAGTCCGGCGCCTACCTCATCTTCGATGAAACCGAGGCCCTGGTGGCCATTGATGTGAACACCGGCCGGCACAAAGGCAGCAAGTCGCAGGAGGAGTCGATCCTGCAGGTCAACCTGGAATCCGCCGACGAGGTGGCCCGCCAGCTGCGCCTGCGCAATGTCGGCGGTCTCGTGATCGTCGACTTTATCGATATGAAATCGAAGCGCGACCAGAACATGGTCTACCGGGCGCTCAAGGAAGCGCTGAAGAAAGATCATGCGCGCACCAATGTCCTGCAGATTTCCCAGCTCGGTCTGCTGGAAATGACGCGCCAGCGCGTCGAAGAAAGCATTTTCACTTCGGGCTACACCGACTGCGATTACTGCCGCGGACGAGGCCGTGTTAAATCGGCCCTTTCCATGAGTGTGGAAATCCAGCGGCGCGTCAGCGAATGCATGCGCAAGGATCGCAACGGCACGCACTCCATGCGCATCAGCGTCAACCCGCAGGTGCTTGACCGGCTGCGCAAGGAAGACGAGCAGGCACTCATTGAGATGGAGCGGGAGTTCGAAGGACACCTGACCTTTGTCTCCGACGGTCACTTCCACATCGAGGAATTCACCATCACCAACGATGACAACGGAAAGGTGCTGTTCACCAGCATCGAGAGTTGAGGATGCATGAGGGTCGGGTTTTCGACATTTGGCATGGATGGGGGCAGATCGGGGGTTGCAACCTATATCTGCGGACTGATGCATGCCCTGCAGCTGGAGGATTCGGACAACACCTATGAGCTGTTGTCGACGAAGCACGATGCCGACCGGATTGCTTTAACCCATCCGAACTTTGATACGAAAATTATCCCCTCGATCCTCGGTTCGCCGCTGCCAAGCCTGCTTTGGCACAACACGGTATTGGCGGGTTTGGCGAAAAAATATGATGTACTGCATATTCCGAGTGCGCGGCGCATACCCTTTGCCAAGCGCACGAAGGTGGTCGCAACGATTCACGATCTTGCCGCTTTTTCGGTGGACGCGAAATATGATGCCGGCCGCATGCTTTTCAACCGCAAGGTCGTGCCGGCCATGATCCGGCGCGCCGATCATCTGATTGCGGTGAGCGAATTCACCAAGAGCGACATCGTGAGACATACCGGTTATCCGGAAGAACACATTTCGGTGATCTATTCGGGGATCAATCGGGAGCTTTTTCAGCCGGTGGCCGACGACGAGGCGCGCGGCCGACTGAAAACGATGTATGCATTGGAACGCCCGTTTTTCGTTTATGTGTCGCGGCTGGAGCATCCCGCAAAAAACCACGTACGGCTGATCGAGGCGTTCGAGCGGTTCAAGCTCGAGAACGACAGTGCGCATCAGCTGGTGCTCGCCGGTGCGGACTGGCACGGAGCGCAAGCAATCAGGGCGCGCGCGGCCTGCAGTCCGGTGAAGGACGACATTGTTTTTCCTGGGTTTGTGCCGCAGGAAGCACTGCCCCTGCTCTATTCCGCCTGCGATCTGATGGTTTTTCCGTCCCTGTTCGAGGGCTTTGGGTTTCCGGTTCTGGAAGCACTGGCCTGCGGGGCCCCGGTGGCCTGCTCGGATAGTTCTTCCCTAAAGGAGATTGCCGCCGACCTTATTCCGGTGTTTGATCCCTCGGATTCCAGCGCAATCTTCGAATGCATGGAGAGCACGGTTTCCAAGGGCTGGAGCACTGAATTGCGTGCGCGCGGCATGGAACATGCTCTAAGGTTTGATTGGCGGGAGACTGCCCGAAGTGTTATGGAGGTATACCGGTTGCTGGCCTGACCGACTTTGTCGTATGAAAAGGGGTACCAAAACTCTGATTTGGACGGGTATCGCTGCTGTATTGGCGGTTACCGCGGCAGTGCTGTACATCGTCATGCCGAGGGATCAATCCGCGCTGGAACTCACCGCCGAGGAGATCGAATGGCTCGAGGCAAACCGAACCACGATACGCTTCGCCCCCCTCCCCAATTCGCCCCCGATTGACTATCTCGACAAAGCCGGCAACCATCTGGGTTTGACGGCCGATTATATTCGGCGGATCGAGCAGACGCTGGGAGTCCGGTTCGAGCTGGTAAAGTGCGATAGCTGGAAGGACATTCTCGAGCGCCTCAAAAACCGGGAGATCGATCTGGTCGGTTCCGCTCAAAACCGGCCGGAACGGCAGGAATATCTGCGCTTTACGCAACCGTACCAGAACGTTGAAAACGTGATTGTGGTTCGCAGCAACGAGGAAGGTATTCTTTCGCTGGCCAACCTCGGCGGAAAGCGCATAGCGATTGTGGACAAATCCGCCTCCTATGAGTATGTGCGCGAAAAGCATCCGGAATATCGGCTTGTGCCGGTGGAAAACACATCGACCGGATTCCGGATGGTCACTTTCGCGGAAGTCGATGCATTCATCACCGACCATGGCGCGGCCTCGCACTATATCGAGGATCTCGGCATTTCAACCGTGCGCATTGCCGGTGACATCGACTACATCTGGGAACTCTGCCTCGCCACGCGCAAGGACTGGCCGTTGCTCAACTCCATTCTGGACAAGACTCTCGCCACGATTCCCAAACACGAACGCAAGGCCATCGAGCACCGGTGGATTCGATTAAAATATATCAAGCCCGAGCAGTACATCCTGATTGTCGGAGCGATCCTTGTTTCGACCCTGCTCTGCGCCGCAGCCGCCATCGCATGGAACCGCACGCTGCGAAAGCAGGTGACCGATCACGTCAGCGAACTCGGACGGGTCCGGCATAGTCATGCACAGGCGAAGATTGCGCTGGGCGAAAGCGAAGAACGTTTTCGCATATTGGTCGAATCGACCAATGACATGATCTGGGAAATGGATCGGTATGGAAGCTATCTCTATATCAGTCCGCGCGTGCAGGTGCTGCTGGGCTACCGCCCGGAGGAACTGGTTGGAAGAAGCTCCCTTTCGCTGATGGTCAAAGAGGATTCGGCACAGAAAATGGAGGCGCTCCGGACATACACCATCAACACGGTCATTGATCGTGAGATCACAACCTTCATCCGCAAGGATGGTCGCAAGGTGGTGCTGGAGTCCAACTGGACGGCCTACGCGAATAATACCGGCGAACTCGGGGGCTTCCGCGGGGTTTCGCGCGATATCACCGACCGCCTGGAAAGCGAAAATGCCCTGCGCTTAAGCGAAGAGCGTTTCCGCAATCTGGTTGAGACCACATCGGACTGGATCTGGGAAGTTGACACCGATGGCGCCTACACCTACGCAAGCCCGCAGGCTGCAGAATTACTCGGTTATCTGCCGGACGATCTGCTGGGCAAGCATTTTACCGCACTCATGCCGCCGACCGATGCGGAAACCATTCGTTCGCAGTTTTCCAGCATGCTCAGAAAAGGCATGCCGATTCATTCGATGGTGAGCACCAACCGGCACAAAGGCGGCCGTACGGTGGTCCTTGAAAGCAGTGCGGTTCCTTTCTACGACAGCGACTGGAATATTCAGGGCTACCGCGGTATCGGGCGCGATATCACCGAGCGTGTCGCGACCGAAAAGCAACTCGAGTTCGAGCGCGGTCTTTTCCGGTCCTTCATGGAACATGCCCCCGACCTGATCTACTTCAAGGATAAGGAAGGCCACTTCATCGAGGTCAACAGCGCCAAGGCCCGGGAAATGAACGCAAGCCCCGACGATCTGCTTGGGCGAACCGACTTCGACTACCTCCCGCATGAGCAGGCCCAACAGATGCTCAATGATGAGCTTGAGGTCATGCGCACGCGCGAGCCCCTTCAGAAAGAGGAGTTTGCAACCACCCCCATCGGCGATCAATGGTATCTGACCACCAAGGTGCCCCGCTACGACGAACAGGGCGTGGTTGTGGGAACGTTCGGCACGTCATGGAACATCACCTCCCGGAAATTGGCGGAAGAGCAGCTGCGCCAGTTGCGTGCGCTGTTGAGCAACACCATCGATTCGATGCCTTCGATCCTTGTGGGCGTCGACGCAGAGGGTCGAGTGATCCAATGGAATCGCAAAGCCGAATCGCTTACAGGCCGCCTGCTGGTCGACACCGTAGGCCAGCCGCTTCGCGAGGTCTTCCCTTCGCTGAACAAGGAGATGATCAAGGTCGAACGAGCCATCCGCGAACGGCGGGCGCAGAAGGAGGAACGCATCCCGGTTCAGGAGCACGGGAAGATCCGCTACACCGATGTCACGGTCTACCCGCTACTGGAGGGCGAGACTGAAGGTGCGGTGATTCGTGTCGACGATGTGACCGATCGAGTTTTGATCGAAGACAGCATCCGTAATATTGTCGAGGGGGTTGCCTCCGTCGGCCGTCGCTTCTTCAACTCCATGGTGGATCAGCTCGCCAAGACGCTCGATGCGGACTTTACCTTTATCAGCGAGTTCGACGGCGATGACAGGGCGTCAATGCGGACCATTGCCGTATCGGACAAGGGTATGACCGGCGCAAACTTCGATTTCAATCTGGCGACCACGCCGTTCGAGCGGGTGCTTCAAGGCGACTCGTGCGTCTATGTCGAGAATGCCCGGGAACAGTATCCGGAATCCGAGTTGCTGCAGGTCCGTCAGGTCCACAGTTACATCGGCATTCCGCTGGTTGATTCCGAAAAAAATGTCCTTGGTATCATGGTGGCCATGTACAACCAGCCCTTTGAGCAGGTCGATTTCGCCACCTCCATCATGCGCGTTTTTGCCGGCCGTACCGCCGCAGAGCTGGAGCGTCTGCAAGCAACCAAGGAATTGGTCTCGCTGCGCAACCTGCTGGAGAACATCATCAACTCGATGCCCTCGATGCTGGTGGGTGTCGACGCCGATGGCCGGATTATTCAGTGGAACCGAGGAGCCGAGGAGATTACCGGCGTCGAGTCCAGACAGGCAAATGGACAATCCCTTCGGAAGGTGTTCCCGGACTTTGGTCCGGAGATGAACCGAGTGCTGGACAATATCGGTATTAAGAAAGGTGAGCACCATGAGCGCATCCACTGCTCAATGAACGGCGAGCTTCGAATGGTGGACGTAACGGTCTATCCCGTCATCTCCGAGGGCTCCGAGGGCGCGGTCGTTCGCCTGGACGATGTGACCGATCGGGTGCGCATCGAAGAAATGATGGTTCAGACCGAAAAAATGATGTCGATCGGCGGTCTTGCCGCCGGCATGGCGCACGAAATCAACAACCCGCTCGCGGGGATCCTCCAGAACCTGCAGGTTATGCGAAACCGCATCTCGCAAGCCACGGACCGCAACATGGACGCGGCGTCCAAGTCCGGCACGACCTTGAGCGCGATTCAATCCTATATGGAAGAACGCGGACTGCTGAAGATGATGGACTCCATTTCCGAAGCCGGCCGCCGGGCCGCTAAGATCGTGGACAACATGCTGAGCTTCAGCCGCAAGGATGAAGCCCATTTCGCCTCCAACGGTCTCGAGGAGATTGTCGAGCGCAGCCTTGAACTGGCCTCCAACGACTACAACCTGAAGAAGCGTTTCGACTTCCGCCACATCCGGATCGTGCGCGAGTTCGACCCGCTCGACCCGGTCCCCTGCGAGGGCGGTCAGATCCAGCAGGTGATTCTCAACCTGCTCTCCAACAGCGCGCAGGCGATGGCCGGACGTGCGGAGGGTGGTCCGGATCCGCAGATCACCATACGCCTGAGAAGCGAAGGGGATATGGCCCTGATCGAAGTCGAAGACAATGGGCCCGGCATGGATGCGGACACCCGTAAGCGCGTGTTCGAACCGTTCTTCACTACCAAGGAGGTGGGCAGCGGCACCGGCCTGGGCCTGTCTGTCTCCTACTTCATCATCACGGAAAATCATGGCGGAAGCATGAATGTCTCCTCCTCGCCGGGCAATGGCGCCAGGTTCAGCATCCGAATTCCCTATGAACGACGCATGGAACGGATCGGCCTCCGGCTGTAACCCCGATTAGATTTGGCTTGGGTTGCGGCGAGTATTGATTGTAGAGTACGCGCCAAATTAAGGAATTTCCAAATGGCAGACTACTCTTCAATACGTGTACTGGTGATCGATGACGAACCCGCCATCTGCACGAGTCTTTCGGCCTTTCTCGATGATTATGGATTTCGTGCCTCCACGGCCGAAAGTGCCGAGGAAGCGCTCGATCTGATGAAAAACAACACCTACGACGTATGCATTGTCGATATGAGACTGCCCGGCATGAGCGGCGAAGATCTGATCCTCAAGGCCCGGGAGCGCTATCCGGACCAGCGGCATATTATCTACACCGGTTCGATTTCATATAATCTTTCCGACAAGCTCAAGGAGCTGGGCATGCGGCCCGAGCATGTTTTCCTCAAGCCGGTTCGCGTACTCTCCCTGCTGGTCAAGTGCATCAAGGAACTCGCTCCCGAAGATAAGGGATAATGACCGATGCCGCACAGCTGAAGGTGCTGGCGATCGACGACGAGCAACCCGTCCTGGACAGCTTTCGTAATTTCCTCGAGGATCAGCTTCATACGGTTTACACCGCATCGAATGGGCGTATCGGCATCGAATTGTTCGATCAGCATCAGCCGGACATCGTATTGGTTGACCTGCGCATGCCGGAAATGAACGGGCACGAGGTCCTGGAGCGGCTCTCGCAGAAATCGCCTGACACGCCGCTGATTGTCGTTTCCGGAACGGGCACGATTGCAGATACGGTTGAGGCGCTGCATCTGGGAGCGTGGGACTATCTGCTTAAACCGGTTACCGATCTATCCATGGTGGAGCACGCCATTTCCAAGGCCATGGAGCGCGCACGCTTGATCCGCGAAAACCGCGCATATCAGCAGCATCTCGAAGAGGAGGTCGAAAAGCGCACCCGGCAACTCTCCGAGAAAGTCGAAGAGCTGTCCCGATTCAACCGCATGGCGACCGGCCGGGAGCGTCGTATCATCGAACTCAAACGGCATATCAACAGCCTCTTGGCCGAACTTGGCCGGGAGCCCAAATACGCATCGCCCGACAAGATCGAGGAAGATTCAAGCCTGAACGAATAACCCGTCATGTCCGAATCCGTAGCCATCATCATGCGTGCCAAAAACGAAATGCCGCAGGTGCGACAGACCCTCGATATGCTCAGGAAACAAACCTTTACCGGGTTTGATTTTTTCGCGGTTGATTCCGGCTCAACCGACGGAACCCTCGAAGTCCTACAGGAAAACTACAGCGAAATTGTACCGATTCCTCCTGATGAATATGTGCCCGGCAAGGTGCTGAACGACGCCATCGGACGCATCAACCACCCCGTCATCGTCTTACTCAACGCCGATGCAATTCCTCTATCCAATGACTGGCTCGAAAAACTGATTACTCCCGTGCGGGAAGGTTGCGTCGACGCAACCTTTTGTAAACAGACTGCCCGTCCGGATGCCCGATTCATCGTCGCCTATGATTACGAACGCGCCTACAATCCTTCGAAAATATCATCGGGATTCTTCTCGGCTGTCGCCTGCGCTTTCCGGCGTGAGCTTTGGCAGGCGCACCGTTTTCCAGAACAGGGTTATGCCGAAGATGCTGCATGGGCACGCGCCTGCATTGAAGATGGTGCCCGAATTCAACTCGTGGAAGATTCTGTCGTGGAACATTCGCACAACTACACGCTCGAAGAGCTGTACCGGAAACGCTTTCGCCAGGCACCGGCCCTGGGCGCGAAACCAACCATCGGGAAACTGATGCGTGAGCTCCTTCGCGATCTTCTCCACGCCGCAGCCAAACTGAGGGTTCATACCATCCCCTACAATATCGCTTATCGCATCACGATTCACCGTGCTGTTTATCGGGGGCTAAGGCCGCAATGAATAAATATACCGTCAAGGGCTCGGAAAAACTGGATGCGCAAATCGATGTGCATCTGGAGCATATTGCCAGAACGGTTGCGCCGCACTGCGATGCCATCATCCTGATGGGTGGTTATGGACGGGGTGAAGGCACTCCGCTGATCCATCCGGACGGATCCCAGTCCCCGTTCAACGACTATGACCTCGTCGTCATAGTCGACACCGTCAACTCGGCGGTAAAGCTCCATTTCCAGACGTTAGAACAACAGCTTTCGGCGGATCTCGGTCTCGCGGTCGACCTGTGCCCCTATGCAAAGCCGGAGCTCCCTACCCGCGAGTTTTCGCTGCTCAACTATGAAATGAAATACGGCCATATGGTGATTGCAGGAGAAGAAAACATCCTCGATGCCCTGCCGGCCTATCGCCACGGAGCGATCCCGCTCTCGGAAGGCGCCCGCCTGCTGCTTAACCGCGGGAAACTGCTGCTCGACGTCAAACGCCGGCTTTCCAGTTCCACGGCGCTGACCGGTGCGGAACGCACGGAACTGATCAAGTTTATCCACAAGGCCCTGCTCGCTTTCGGCGATGCCGCATTGCTAGCCGCCGGACAGTACGACATTTCCTATTCCGTGAAGAAGGACCGCATCCCGGACATTGGCAGCTGCCCTGAGCGCGAGTTTGTGATCGAAGGCTACCAGAAGGCGGTCGAGCTGAAGGAGTGGGGCGACTTCCATGCCCTGGAATCTTTCGATATTGCCGCGGAGCTTCAACAGGTGACCGAGGTCTTCCTGCACTTCCTGCCATGGTATCGCAGTCAATACACGACGCGCGAGTGCTCCCCCCTCAAAGCCGTTGCGCTTAATCTGAAGTGGAACAAGAGGTTTAATATGCAGCATCCGCGTATCCGGCTTTACGATACGATCGTAGACCTGCTGCAGGATCAATCCGCCATGTCGCATGAGCGTTTTTATGAGTTGCAGCGGAGGTTTTCATGATGAAGAAACCAAAGCTCAGCCTGTTCCTCTTCATCGATGCCTTTGGCTGGAAGGTGAAGCAGCGCCATCCGGATTTTCTGCGCGGGCTGATTCAGGACAGCAAGCCGCTTGAAACCATTCTGGGCTATTCGTCGGCCTGCGACCCTTCGATTATTTCCGGCCGCACCCCCGCCGAACACAAGCTCTGGTCGTCCTACTACTATGATCCTGACGGCTCCCCGTTCAAATGGACAGGGCCGCTCGCAATTCTGCCTGACTTTTTTTTTCGTCGCGGAAAAGTGCGCAGTCGCATGAGCAAATGGATCAGGAAACGGTGCGGCATTACCGGCTATTTCCAGCTCTATGCCGTGCCTTTCAAGCAGCTCCCGTTGTTCAACTATGCCGAACAAAAGCGCATCTGGGAACCGGGCGGCCTTCCGCAGGGCCAAACCATATTTGACCAGATGGTGGAAAAGGAAATCCCCTGCTATGTCCACGACAGCGACCTCGGCGATGAAAAACGTCTTGAAAATCTCCTGGAACATATTCAACGGCAGAGCATCGACTTTGCCTACTGCTCGCTCGGCCGGCTCGATGGCTTAATGCATGCCGTCGGCAACGACCATCCGGCTGTTGGCAAACTCATGCAGTGGTATGATGAACAGTTCCGTAAAGTGATTGCCCTTGCCGAAGAAAACTACGAGGAGGTCGCGTGGTATGTCTTCACCGACCACGGCATGCACAACGTCACTGAATCACATAATCTGGTCGCCGACATTGATGCGCTGGGACTGGAATGGAAGAAGGACTATGTCGCCTTCTACGACTCCACCATGGCCCGCTTCTGGTTCCTTAGCGAGAATGCCCGTTCGATCATTGTCCAAAAGTTGAAGCACCATCCGAAGGGGTGCATCCTTTCCGATCGGGAACTGAAGGAATTCGGGGTGTGGTTTGAAGACGGTCAATATGGCGACCTCGTCTTCCTGATGAATTCCGGCATCCAGATTGTACCGAGTTACATGGGTGCCAAACAGGTCAAGGGCATGCACGGCTACCATCCGGCCGACCCGGACTCCCTCGCCTCAATTTCCTCCAACCGCTCCATCCCTGGATCCATCACCAAAATCCAGCACATCCATCAACTCATGCTCAATGAACTAGGGCTAAACTAATGGAGGAGCTGACGCCCGACCCCAAGCTCCTGGTTGAACTGGCTCAAACGAAGATGCCGTTTGGGAAATATGCCGGACGACTGCTGATCGATTTGCCCGAACCTTATGTCGTATGGTTCAAACAGCAGGGATTCCCGGGCGGTAAGCTGGGGCAGCAGCTCGAAACCGTTTACGTTATCAAGGCCAATGGTCTCGAACATCTCTTCAACCCGTTCCGGAATAAATAAACTAGGGATTTTCAAAACCTGCCCGATCGGACTATGCTCCGCATCATTATCCAGCCAAAGAAAGGAATCGATATGGAATCACTCGAAGGAAAGAAAGCCCCGGCATTCACGCTGGAAGGCAGCGACGGGAAAAAACATTCGATCAAGGACTACCTTGGAAAAAGGGTCGTGATCTATTTTTACCCTAGGGACAATACGCCTGGCTGCACCAAGGAATCGTGTGGATTTCGCGACCTGAATAAACAGATCAGCGATCTGAACACGGTTGTGTTCGGGGTGAGCAAAGACAGCCTTAAGTCGCATGATAAATTTATCGGTGACTTCAATCTTACGTTCACCCTGCTCTCGGATCCGGAAACCAAAATGATGGCCAAATACGGTGCGTGGGGCGAAAAGGTGCTTTACGGGAAAACCAGCATCGGTTGCATCCGCTCCACGGTCATCATCGATGAAAAGGGCAAGATCTTAAAGCACTGGCGCAAGGTCCCCAAGGCCGAAGCACATCCACAGAAAGTGCTGGAATATCTACAAGCTCTTTAGGTAGAATAATAGGCGTTGCCGGACGGAAAAAAACTGATAGGGAAGGAATAGATTATGGTAAAAGTAAAACTCTATACAGCCCTCACGCTGATTCTGCTGGTCCTGATTGTGGTTTTCCAAAACACGGAACCGGTTGAAACAAAATGCCTGTTTGTTACGGTCACGATGCCCCGGGCGGCGCTACTTGCCATCACCCTGCTCATCGGTATCGCAGCGGGCATGCTCCTGTCGCTCGGACTGGCAAAGAAGATCCACAAGAAGGACTGAGCTTCTTTGCAGTGCGCTTGCACGAAAAAACGCCTTCCTGCTGAAGCGGGAAGGCGTTTATCTTTAATCGCGCAGTGCTGATTAGAGCGATTTCATGTTTTGCATCGCCTGACGAAGTTCTTCGCCGATGACTTCCACATCGTGGTAGCGGATTTCGGCGTTAACTTCGACCAGCTTCCTGTTGTCGACAGCGTAGTCGGTCAGCTCGAGGCCTTTACCAATCACGTCGGTGCCGATGCCGGCCATGAAGTCCTTCAACAGCGGCACGCAGGCATGGGCGAAGAGATAGCATCCGTATTCGGCCGTGTCTGAAATCACCCGGTTCATCTCGTAGAGCTTCTTGCGGGCAATCGTATTCGCGATGAGCGGCGTTTCGTGCAGGGATTCATAGTAGGCGGACTCGGGCTTGATGCCGACTTCAACCATGGCTTCGTAAGCCAGCTCCACGCCGGCTTTGACCATAGCCACCATCAGGATGGCTTTGTCGAAGAACTCCTGCTCGTTGATCACCGCATCGGTGGCCGGCGTCTTTTCAAACTCGGTTGCCCCGGTTTCTTCACGCCAGGTCAGCAGCTTCACGTCGTCGTTCGCCCAGTCCTCCATCATCAGACGGGAAAACTCGCCGGTGATGATGTCGTCCATGTGCTTTTCGAACAGCGGACGCATGATCAGCTTGAGATCGTCGGCCAGATCGAAGGCTTTCAGCTTTGCCGGGTTGGAGAGGCGATCCATCATATTGGTGATGCCGCCCTGCTTGAGGGCTTCAGTGATGGTTTCCCATCCGTACTGGATCAGCTTGACCGCCCAGCCGGTATCGATGCTGTTTTCCTTCATCTTGTCGAAGCAGAGCAGTGCTCCGGCCTGAAGCAGCCCGCAGAGAATGGTCTGCTCGCCCATGAGATCGGATTTTACTTCCGCAACAAAGTCGGACTCCAAAACGCCGGCGTGATGGCCGCCCTGCGCCACGGCAAGGGCCTTGGCCAGTTCCATGCCGTCGCCATTCGGATCGTTTTCGCGGTGACAGGCGATCAGTGTGGGAACACCGAAGCCGCGCTTGTATTCTTCGCGCACCTCCGAGCCGGGGGATTTCGGCGCAACCATGATAACGGTCAGGTCCTTGCGGATGAGCGTGCCTTCTTCAACGATGTTAAACCCGTGGGCATAGGAAAAGACCGCACCCTGCTTCATCAGCGGCACCACGGTTTCCACCACATTGGTATGCTGCTTATCGGGCGCAAGGTTCATCACAATGTCGGCGGTCGGCAGCATATCCTCGTAGGTGCCGACTTTGAAGTCGTTTTCCGAAGCGTTCAGAAAGGACTGACGCTTTTCGGTGATCGCCGCTTCA
The DNA here is from genome assembly GCA_013042165.1 of Kiritimatiellales bacterium. Classification (GTDB taxonomy): domain Bacteria; phylum Verrucomicrobiota; class Kiritimatiellia; order Kiritimatiellales; family Pontiellaceae; genus Pontiella. The sequence continues at coordinate 13,646 of JABDQT010000273.1, forward strand.
CGCAGCGTGTAGGACACATCGAGGCCGCTGTCGCGCATATTGAGCCCCTGGTTGAGTCCCTGTGCACCGCACCCGACAATGACAATCTTCTTGCCTTTGGCATAGTCGCAACCGTTTGCGAATTCCGAGGCATCCATGAAGCGGCAGGTTCCAAGCTCTTCGAGCTTCGTACGCATCGGAAGCGTATTAAAATAATTCTGACCCATTTGAGTTCTCCTTGGTTGTTTCAAAGGGGCGGAAGCTATCCTAAATCTAATATTGCGTAAATTGATTTATTCTGCATACTATATTGCTGTTTTCGAAATAACGATGCGTATGAATACCGATGCCCTGCAATCATTCATCAAAACGGCGGAGCTGCTCCATTTTGGAAAGGCGAGCCAGGCCTGTAATCTGAGCCCGTCGGCCTTGACGCGCACCATCCAACGACTCGAAGAGGAGGTGGGGCAAGCCCTGTTCCTGCGCGACAACCGCAGTGTGGCGCTGACGGACGCCGGCCGCAAGCTGCTGCGGTATGCCCGAATGACCGTGAAGGATTGGCAGGAGTTTCAGGAATCGCTCCCATCCGACCAGGCGGTATCCGGAACGCTTTCGCTGTATGCCTCGATCACAGCGGTCTACAGCCTGCTGCCCAAATTATTGGAGGCTTATCGTACGGCCTATCCCGATGTTCAGCTTGAGTTGACCACCGGAGCTGCCGACAAGGCTATTGAAGAGGTCCTGAGCGGGGAAATCGATCTGGCGGTTGCCGCCCTGCCCGACCAAAAGCATCCACGCATCGAGTTTTTGCCGCTGGCCGAAACCCCGCTGGTATTCATTGCGCCAAAGGAAGCCGGGTCTG
>JABDQT010000275.1 GCA_013042165.1 Kiritimatiellales bacterium
AAGGGCTGATCAAGGCGGTTACGGAAATGGCGCATGTCCCGGTGATCAAACACTATCTCGGCGTCTGCCACACCTACGTCGATGCGGTGGCCGACCTCACGATGGCCCTGAAGATTTCGGAAAACGCCAAGTGCCAGCGTCCGGGCGTCTGCAATGCCATGGAAACCCTGCTTGTGCACAAGAGCATTGCCGATGAGTTTCTCCCCAAGATGGGCGAAATTTTCGATGCGCGCGGCGTGGAAATCCGTGGCGACGAAACGGTGTGCACGCTGATTCCCTCGGCCAAGCCCGCCACGGAAGAGGACTGGTATGCGGAATATCTTGAAATGATTCTGGCCATCCGCGTGGTTGAAGATACCGCGGCCGCGATTGCCCACATCAACCAGTATGGCTCCGGACACTCGGACGCCATCGTCACCATGGACGAAAAAGCACAGAAGGAATTTCTGGCTGAAGTGGATTCCTCATCGGTCTATGTGAATGCCTCGACCCGATTCACCGATGGCGCGGAATTCGGCATGGGGGCCGAGATCGGCATCAGCACCGATAAGCTTCATGCGCGCGGTCCGATGGGTTTGGAGGAGCTCACCACCTACAAGTTTGTGATTTCCGGCAAGGGCCAGATCCGGGAATAGATTCCGGCTTAGTCCATCAGTTCGGCCGGCCGGCCATCGCCGGTCTCGACCGTTTGCACCCGCTCCTCACAGGCCTGATCCATTCGGTTGCACAGGTTCCGGCAATCGATGTCGTGAACCGAATAGGGCTTGACCATGCCATGGCAAATACCGTGTTCATCGAGATGCCGCAGCACAAAAACAAAATCGCGAATCATGAGGTCATATTTTGATTTCAGCGCGAGAATACGTGCGCGGAGCTCTTCGTCATAATGATGGGTAAAGATGAGCTCATCAATTTCATGCTCCTTGATCACGCTCTCCAGCTCGTCGAAGCTTCCCAGCACCGGATAGCCGTAGACCACCTTGCGGTGCAGAGCCGGATTGTCATCGATCAGTCCCATGATTTTTCTGGGCGCTTTTTGCTGTTCTGCAAAGGACGCCTGGCGGAGGTAAAGGATCGCGTTTTCGCCCGCCCCGAGCACGAGGGTCTTCAAATCATAATCGGAGCCGATGGAGCAGCGCAGCCATGCGTTCAGATCGCGGGCAACCCGCAGGGATGCCCGAATGCCGACGATCCCGATCCCGGCAACCGCCATATGCAAAACAAGTGCCGTGGCCAGCTCCATATGGGTAAGACTGGAGGTCCAAAGCAGGGCGACATAGGCCAGCACCTCGCCGGCCGCCAGCTGCATCATCAAGACCAGCAGTTGCGATATGCGCGAACGCGTCCATACGGTTTTATAGATGTTGTAGAAATAGATCGTCGCAAAGGGAATCATCACACAGACGGCCAAATGCAGGTATGAAAAGGGCCTGTTCAGGACAATCCCGAAAACGAAATACGTGGCGAAGAGCAGGCAGCTCACATCCCAGCCAATCGCAACAATCAACCCGACGATATTGCGGGGCCGGCGGATGCCCTGTAAGACCACCTGCGTGGTGGTCCACAGCTCGACCTGCGCAACCTGCCGGACAATTACGTGCAGCGCCACCACCATGCCGATCATCAGAAACGCCGCACGGTTGGAGGCCATCGCCGATGCGCCAATCGCAACCAGGCATACAAAAATTGCGGCCCCGTAAAGTGCAATCGCCGCCTTGCGCTGCGTCATGCCGCTGCGCATGAGCTTATGGTGGATATGGTCGAGATCGGGTCCGAAAATCCGGGTGGCCAGACCGTCGTTGCGAATCATTGAAATCAGCTTGCGTGCCATGCGGCGCCAGACGGCCAGCATCACATCGAAAACAGGTACGCCCACGGCCAGCAAGGGGACAATCAGCGCGACCAGCAAAGACTGCTTGACGTTGGCCTTGAGGGATACCGCCGCCAGCATAAAACCGATAAACATGCTTCCGCAATCACCGAGAAAAATCGACGCCGGATTAAAATTGTAGCGCAGGAACCCAAGACAGGCCCCCGCGAGCGCCACCAGCACCAGCGCATCGGAAGGCTGGCGAAGTGAAAGCAGCATGCCCGCCAGCCCGGCACTGGCAATCATACCC
>JABDQT010000277.1 GCA_013042165.1 Kiritimatiellales bacterium
CAATGCGCCAGGTTGTAACAAGGCGGGAAATCAAACGGCGGAAAACCAAACTTTCCACCAAACATCCCGCGAATCAGAGACAGATAGAAAAACAGCAACTTACCTAAGTTGCTTATTACGAAGAGGAAGAAATGGTCGGGGCGACTGGATTCGAACCAGCGACTTCTACGTCCCGAACGTAGCGCTCTACCAGGCTGAGCCACGCCCCGATGACCAAAAGAAAGCGTAGTGTACGAATCCGCGTTTAAATGGCAAGCGGGAAACGGGTGAAACTGGAAACTGGAAATTTGAAGCCTGAAAGATTGGTTTTTCTCTAAGCTCCAAGCCCTGCGCCGTATGCTGTTAAGCCCTTGGATGGGCGAGCTGATAGACTTCCTTGAGGCGCTCGACCGAGACGTGGGTGTAGATCTGGGTGGTGGACAGCGAGGCGTGGCCGAGCAGCTCCTGAACACTGCGCAGGTCGGCGCCGGCATCGAGCAGATGCGTAGCGAAGCTATGACGCAGACTGTGCGGTGTCAGTTCGGCATTCAACCCGCAGAAGAGTACATATTTCTTCATCATGCGCTCGATCGAACGCGCAGTGATCGGTCCGCCGTTCTTATTCAGGAAGACCGGGCTGCGGGCATCCTTCTTGCCTTCCAGCAACCAGACATTCTCGCGCAGCTCGAGATTTTTTATCAGCGCGCGCGTGGCCGGCGATCCAAGCGGGCAGAGGCGCTCCTTCTTGCCCTTGCCGCGCACCCGCGCCACGCCGGACAGCAGATCAATGCTTTCTTCGGGAAGCTGCACCAGCTCGTTGATGCGCATGCCGGTGCTGTAGAGCAGCTCAAGAATGGCCGAGTCGCGAACCACCATGTATTCGCGCCACAGCTTCTGCCTGGGATTGCGCACATGTTGCTGCTGGTCAAATTTTGCCGGAGCGTCCAACAGCTTTCCCATTTCGGCGACCGACAGGATTTGCGGCAGATAGTTTCCTTTTTTCGGCAGGTTCAGCCCGCTGAACGGATTCTGATCCACATATTCCTCGCGCAGGAGAAACTTGTAGAACGAGCGCAGCGCGGAAAGTTTCCGCGCCGTGGTGGTGGGCGCCATCTCCAGCTTCTGGAAAAAGACCAGGAACTTGCGTGCGGTAAAACGGTCGGCCTCTTTCCATTTATAGGGCGGCTGCGCATCCGCGCCCCAAGTGATTTCGCAGTACTGCCGGATATCGATGACATAGTTGTCCACCGTATGCCCGGATGCATTCTTTTCGCCTTCCAGGTATTGGATGAAATGCTCTATGCACGGATCGTTCATGGTTGAACCACGGAATACGCTGAAGACACGGAACCAGATCTTCTGGGGAACCCGTGTCTTCAGTGGTTTGAATTACTCAGCCGGAGTCTCTTCCTTCTTCACCTTCGCTTTGCGCGGGGCCGGCAGGCCGTATTGATCCTGCAGCTCGGCATAGTTCGGAATCTGCTCCGTATAGCGCGCAGCCATCTTCTTCAGTGCCGCCAGCTGGCGGTCCGACAGCGTTCCCTTGCCCTTGAACTGGGTGGCGAGCGAATCGTAGAAGGTCTTGTCGTTGAACTCGCGCTTGCCGCGCATGGTCGGCTCCGCCCATTCGGTAATGTTTTCCATCATGGCCAGAATCGGCGCGGTGGAGGGATCGGCTTCAACCTCCTTCTTTTCGTCCAGCTTGAGCTCGGCCCGAATGGCATCGAAGTTCTCGATCTGCTCGGAATACTTGGTCAGCAGCGTATCAAGATACGCTACCTGCCTATCGCTCAGGCGTTTACCCATGGTGATCTGATCGCTCAGCGACCCGACAAACTTCTTATCGTCATAGGTGCGCTTCCCGACCTTGCGCGGCTCCTCGAACTTCACGTTCGCCAGCAGCTCCAGCTTGCGGGGCGTATCCCCGCGAACGGCCTCCGGCTCGACCAACTCCAACGCAGTGCCCAGCCCTTCGGGAATTTGTTTGATGTAGCGGCAGCACATCTTATGCAGCATTTCCCCCTGACGCTTGGAGAGCAGTTCGCCCTCGGCCACCGTTTCCTTCAGATCCTCAAACGTTTTGTGATCGTCGTAGGTCCTGCGCCCCGATTTGACCGGCGGCGCCCAGTCGTTGACATGTTCAAGCGCCTCAAAACACTTGGCCACAAATTCCGGTTCGGCGGTCTCCTTGGCATGGTCGATCCATTCGAGCAGCGACGGATAAAACTCCTTCATCATGGCCGTCCACTCGAGTTTGCCCTCTTCGACATCATCGAGCCGGGTTTCCATGTCGGCGGTGAAATGCACCTCGAACAGATCAATCTTATTGCCGGACTTCAGCTTTTCCTCCGTCCGCAGCACCAGCGTCACCAGCTCCTTGCCGAGGTCGGTCGGGATCAGCGACCGCTTTTCCTTGATGACATACTCGCGTTCGTCGAGCTTGGACATGATGGCCGCGTACGTACTCGGCCGCCCCACCCCGTTTTCCTCGAGCGCCCGGATCAGCGAAGCTTCCGTATAGCGCGCCACCGGCTTCGTCTCCTTCTGCTCGGAAAGCCAATCGAGTACATCGAGGGCTTCACCGGCGGTCAGCGGCGGAATCTTTTCGGTCTCGGAACCATCGTCCCCTTCCTTGGGCTTGTCGGCGGCGGCTTCGATACCGCTGGCCTTCATGTAGCCGGGGAATACGATCTCCGATGCGGTGGCACGAAACAGATAGGTGTTTTCAGATCCGGCCTCGACCTCGACAGTACGGCGGGCGATCCGCGCCGGCACCATCTGACTCGCCACGAAACGTTCCCAGATGAGGCGATAGAGCTTCTGCTCGGCCGCCTCGAGCTTGACGCCCTCCTTGCCGGGCTGCACGGAAACATCGGTCGGGCGGATCGCTTCATGCGCCTCCTGCGCCGCACCCTTGCTCTTGTAAAAATTCGGTTTTTCAGGCAGGTATTCAGCCCCGAAGCTTTCGCCGATGAACGCCCGGCACTCCTCCTGCGCGGATTGGGCAATATTATACGAGTCGGTACGCATGTAGGTGATCAAACCGCTTTCATAGAGCTTTTGCGCAATCCCCATCGTGCGGGCGGGCGCAAAGCCGAGTGCGCCGGAGGCGGACTGTTGCAGCGTACTGGTAATAAAGGGGGCACGCGCCTTGCGGGTAAGCTCCTTCGTGATGACATCGCTGACCTTCAGCGGGCTGTTGTTCAACTCCTGCTGAATGCCCTC
>JABDQT010000279.1 GCA_013042165.1 Kiritimatiellales bacterium
TGTCGGCGGCGGCTTCGATACCGCTGGCCTTCATGTAGCCGGGGAATACGATCTCCGATGCGGTGGCACGAAACAGATAGGTGTTTTCAGATCCGGCTTCGATCTCAACCGTACGACGGGCGATCCGCGCCGGCACCATCTGACTCGCCACAAAACGTTCCCAGATCAGCTTGTAGAGCTTCTGCTCGGCCGCCTCGAGCTTGACGCCCTCCTTGCCGGGCTGTACCGAAACATCGGTCGGACGGATCGCTTCATGCGCCTCCTGCGCCGCACCCTTGCTCTTGTAGAAATTCGGTTTTTCAGGCAGGTATTCAGCCCCGAAGCTATCGCCGATGAACGCCCGGCACTCCTCCTGTGCAGACTGGGCAATATTAAACGAGTCGGTACGCATGTAGGTGATCAATCCGCTTTCATAGAGCTTTTGCGCAATCCCCATCGTGCGGGCGGGCGCAAAGCCGAGTGCGCCGGAGGCGGACTGCTGCAGCGTACTGGTAATAAAGGGGGCACGTGCCTTTCGGGTAAGCTCCTTCGTGATGACATCGCTGACCTTCAGCGGGCTGTTGTTCAACTCCTGCTGAATGCCCTCCAGCTGCTCCTGCGTCTTGACGGCACCCGGCAGCAGCTTGCGCTCCTTGATGCCGATTGGTTCGCCGTTGATGCGCGCGAGTTTGACGGTAAACGGATCGAGCGGAGCCTCCTGCTTGCGCACCTGTGCCCCGACCGTGAAATAGGTTTCCGGCTGAAAGTTTTCGATCTCGTTTTCGCGTTCGACCACGAGACGCAGGGCCACCGTCTGCACACGGCCGACGCTCTGCGCTCCCCGGATCTGCTTGCGCACGACCGGGCTGCCCTGAAACCCGACCAGACGGTCGAGAATACGGCGGGCCTGCTGCGCGTTGACACGGTCCATATCAATCTTTTCAGGATGCTCGAACGCCGCAAGGATGGCAGGCTTGGTGATTTCGTTGTAGGTCACGCGATAAAAGTTTTCTTCCGGCACGGTTTTCTTCAACGCCTCGTAGAGGTGCCATGCAATGGCTTCTCCCTCGCGGTCGGGGTCGGGAGCGAGGTAGACGTTTTCGCACTTCTTGGCTTCGGCCTTCAATTCCTTCAGCACCTTCTTGCCCCGCGTTGTGGCGGTGTATTCCGGCTCAAAATCCTTTTCCACATCCACACCCAGCTTCTTGGGCGGCAGGTCGCGCACGTGGCCCACCGAGGCCATCACCGCATAGTCCTTGCCCAGAAACTGGTTGATCTTCTTCGCCTTCGCCGGCGACTCCACTATCACTAAATTTTTACTCATGTTCTGCCCTTTAAGTTTCACTACTGAAGATGGGAAGCGTATGAAGAATTCTTTTTACGCTTCGTGAGCTTCGTGTTTAATTTCCAAATCCTGCTTTTAAATCTTCTGATAATTCAACGATACGCCCGGGCAGTGTTCGGATCACCCGCTTCATTTCCAAACCGAGCAGGATGCCGCTGAGCTCATGGCTCTTCAGCTCCATCGCGCGGGCGAGCGAATCAATATCCATCGGCTCCTGCCAAAGCGCTTCCACAATCCGCGACTCCTCACCGCTCAGCGGAACATCCGGACGCGCGGCGGCTGCGCTTTCGGGCGCGTCCATCTCCGCGGCCGGAATCAGAAACTCGTACTCCTCGAGAATGTCGTCGAGCGTCTCCACCAGCTTGGCGCCGTTCTTGATCAGCATATGCGGCCCGCGCGCGCCGGGCGTATCGATCCGCCCCGGCAGGGCGAACACCGTGCGCCCCTGCTCCATGGCCGCTTCGGCGGTATGCATCGAGCCGCCCTTGACGGCCGACTCGATCAGCAGCACACCCATGCTCAGACCGCTGATAATCCGGTTGCGGTACGGGAACGTCATGCGGTCCGCCTGACGGCCCAGCGGATATTCGCTGATCACCGCACCCTGTTTGGCAATCTGCTCTGCCAGCTCCGCATTTTCCGGCGGATAAAGACAGTCGATGGCACCGCCCAGCACCGCGATGGTGCGCCCTTTGCTTTTCAAGGCGCCCATGTGCGCCGCCGTATCGGTGCCGCGCGCAAGCCCGCTGACGACCGTGAAACCGGTCTGGCCGAGTTGATACGCAAACCGGTCGGCCGCATTCAATCCATAGTGCGAGGTCGATCGCGACCCCACCATAGCCAACGCCTTTTCATCCGCCTGAAGCAAACGGCCTTTGACATAGAGGGCAATCGGCGGATCGTGAATCGACTTAAGCGCCTGCGGATATTCGTCGTCCAGCGGCGTAATGATCCGGATGCCGAGATCGGCCGCACGGTCGATTTCCTCGCCGGCGTCCAGATCGTCCCGCTGCACCAGGATCTTGAGCGCAAGCTTTTCGCCCACGCCCCGCGCCTTCATCAGCTCTTCGCGATCGGCCTCGAGAATCGCCTTGGGCGACCCGAGCGCTTCGATCAAGCGACGGACACTGACCGGTCCGAGCCCCTCGATCATATTTAAAATAATATATGCTTCTCGCTGTTCCATCGCATTTCATTAACCGCGAAAGAACGCAAGGACCGCAAAAGGGGAGTCTTTGTGTTCTCTGCGTTCTTTCGCGGCTTCAATCATCCGTTAGCCAAGCCCGCTCCAGAGCCGTTCCATCTGATCTTCCGCAATATCATTCCCGATGGAGACGGTTCCGATCCCTGATGCGAGCACGAACTTCGGCATGCCGGCAACGGTTTTCTTGTCGACTGCAAGCGCGGCTCGCAGGTCGGCCCATGGATACCCGGGTGCCTTGACCGGAAGCTTCAGGGCCTGGAAAATCTTTTCGATGCGATCGCATTCGGCCTGCGGAAGCCCGGTCAGATCGACCGATGCCCGCGCGGCAAACACGGAACCGACCGCAACGGCCTCGCCGTGCACATATTCACCATAGCCCGCGACCTTCTCCAGTGCGTGACCGGCAGTATGCCCGAAGTTCAGAATGGCGCGAAGTCCCCCTTCGCGTTCGTCCTGCGCAACGACATCCGCCTTGATCTCGCAGCAGCGGCCGATGACGCGGGCCAGAAAATCGGCGTTTCCAGAATCGGAAAGCTCGGCCACGTGCTCCTCCAGCAGCTCGAAGAGCTTCGCATCGTAAATGATCCCGTATTTCACCACTTCCGCCAGCCCGGCGCGGAACTCCCGTTCGGCCAGTGTCTTGAGCGTATCCAGATCGGCCAGCACGAGTGCGGGCTGATGAAACGCCCCCACGAGGTTCTTGCCCTCGGGCAGGTTGATGCCCGTCTTGCCCCCCACAGAGCTGTCGACCATCGCCAGCAGCGAGGTCGGCACCTGCACAAACGGAATACCTCTAAGATAGGTGGCGGCCACATAGCCGGCGAGATCGCCGATCACGCCACCGCCGAGAGCCACGATGAATGAGTGGCGGTCAAGCCCGGCCTCGATACACCGGCTGTAGAGCTCGGATACCTGCTCACCGCACTTGGTCTGCTCGCCCGCCGGCAAGGTGGTCAAAACGGCTGAAAAACCGGATTGTTCCAAGGCCTCGAGAACCGCCCGGGCATAGTGCCCGCCCACGTTCTCATCGGTAATGATCAGGCAGTTCCCCTTCAGTCCCGCGCTGGTGCACAAGGCGCCAAGCAGGTCCAAAACACCCGCTCCGATATGTATCGTGTAGGAGCGCTCGCCGAGATGTACTGGTACGTCGTATAACATAGCTCGGAGTGTGTAGGGGCTCGCAGGGGGGCAAGTCAACTAAAAAGAGTTTGCGGCCTTTTGAAACACATCGGAAAGCGCCGTTATTACACGCATGCCGCAAGTCTTACGAGATGCACCTATTCGAGGGAACCCTGGTTACAGCAGGTTCGCATCCAGGAGCGCTTGCTTGAGGTAGAGAGAGCCGGTAATGACCACAAGCCGTTTCGGTTCGGCAGAGGCCCATGCACGGGCACTGCTCCATGCATCGGCGATCGCCATCGCCTCCGCTTCGATTCCGGCCACCCTGCACTGATCGGCCGCCTGCTCCGCCGAGATCCCGCGCTGGGCATCAATCGATACCGTCCATGCCTTCGAAACGACCGGCTTGATCCTCCGCAGGAATCCGACTGAATCCTTGTCCTCGAGGAAGCCCATGATACATCCGACCTGATGACCCGCATGGTTTTCCTTCAATGTCTTAATCAAGGCACGGGCCGCAGAGGGATTATGCGCACCGTCGAGGATCATCAGCGGATCGGCATGCAAGCACTGGAAGCGCCCTTCCCATTTCACGGCTTCCAGCTCCTTCTTGAACTCCGGCTCAAATTCGATGAGATCGGAAAGGATCTCGAGCGCCGCCACGGCGACCGCGCAGTTTTCCCGCTGGCATTCGCCGAGCAGCGGCAGGTGAATCGGCGGCAGATTACGCGCAGGCGTTTCAATCTTGAGCTTCTGCGGCTCACCAACCTTGATCACCGAGACCGCATCCGCCGTTGAGATAATCGGTTCTCCGGCACCGCGCAGTACTGCCATGGCCTCGCTCGACTGCGGGGCCGAGACCGCCGGCCGGCCGGGCTTGATGATGCCGGCCTTTTCGGTGGCGATTTCCTCGATCGTGTCGCCGAGGTAGTCGGCGTGGTCGATATCGATGCGGGTAATGACGGACACCAGCGGAATGACGACATTGGTGGCATCCCAGCGACCACCCATGCCGGTTTCGATGATGGCAATATCCACGGCTTCGTCGGCAAAGTATTGAAAAGCGATGGCCGTCGATATTTCAAAGAAGGTGGCGGGCCGGCAGGCCAGCGCGTTGGATGCCGCTTCGACGGACTCGATATACTGTTCCAGCTTGTCTTCCGGAATGGGTGCGCCATTGATCCGAAAGCGCTCGGAAAAGTCGATCAGGTGCGGCGAAGTGTAGAGTCCGGTTTTGAATCCCGAGGCGCGCAGCACCGATTCGAGCATCGCACAGACGGAACCTTTGCCATTGGTGCCGGCCACATGAATCACGCCGAATTGCCGATACGGATTATCCAGGGCCGCGAGCAGCGCGGTGATGACTTCCAGGCCGGGCTTGATGCCCTG
>JABDQT010000286.1 GCA_013042165.1 Kiritimatiellales bacterium
ATACGATGACACGCGATGAGGCCGCCGACAAAATCAAAGCGCGTGGCGGGGCCGTGAGCTCGAGCATCTCGCAGAAGACGAGCTATCTGGTGGCGGGCGAGAGCGCAGGCTCTAAACTGGCGAAGGCTGAGAAGCTGGGCGTGACCATTCTGAACGAGGAGCAGTTCATCGCGCTACTCGGATCGGATGAGACCCTCAAGGATCGGAAGGCCGGACAGATGGGATTCGGATTTTAGCCAAGGAGGATGAGCATGATACTGGATACGTTGCAGAACGCGGTGAAATATACAGGGATGAGCTCCAGCTTGTCGGATGCGTTTGGTTTTCTTGAACAACCGGGCCTGTCCGATCTGGAGGATGGACGCCATGCGATTGCCGGCGATCGCATCTATGCCATCGTTGCCCACGAAAACGGCCGGCCGGCGGAAGAGGCGCTGCTGGAAGGGCACCGGAAATATATCGATGTGCAATATGTGATCAGCGGCGACGAGTCAATGGGCTGGTGCCCGCGCGAAGGCCTGAAAAATGCGACCGACTATGATGCCGATAAGGATCTCGAGTTTTTCGAGGGGGAACCGGAGAGCATGGTGCATGTGCCGCCGGGGTCGTTCGTGGTATTCATGCCGACCGATGCGCACCTGCCGCTGATTGGCAACGGGCCGATCCACAAGGTGGTCGTGAAGGTGGCGGTGGGGTAAAAGCAGGCATGAGGCATCAGGCATCAGGCATCAGGCATCAGGCACGGAAGTTATGAGCTATACCTACTTAAAACCTAACACTTAATACTTAGAACTCTCTAAAAGCTGTGCCCGATCAGGAAGTTGAAGCGGCCCTTGCCATCCTGAAATTCGTCATAGTTCAAGGGCCACGCATAATCCAGGCTTAACGGGAAACCGGGAATGTTGAGCCGGAGTCCGATGCCCCAGTTGTCGCTGAACGCGGAGGGGTTGAAGTCCCAGGAGTTTTCATTCACAAAACCCCAGTCGTAGAATGCCGCACCGCGGATTTGGCTCCACAGCGGAAAGGTCAGTTCGGCGGAGGCATAGGCCGAACTGTTGCCCCCGATCGCGGTTCCGGTTAAGTCCTTGGGCCCCACATCGCGGTATTCGAAGCCGCGCAAGGTATAGGAGCCGCCAACGAACAGCCGATCGAAGATGGGCACACCGTCGCCGATTGACGCAGGGTTGGCCTGGGCCGCATCCTTGCTATCTCCATACGCTTCGACCGCCTCCAGCTGCCCGCGCAGATTAAAGATCAGCCCGCCGGGCAGGTCCCAATACTGCGTGGTTCTTGCGCGCGCGCCAAAGATGTCGGTTTCGCCGCCCATCGGGCCGCCGGCCACATGCGGGGAAAGCGTGGTTTTGTTGCCGCGCGAGGGGTTGAAGAAACGATCGCGCGTGTCAAACGACCAGGTAAAGTCCAGGCCGGACTTGAGTCGTTGGCCCTCTTCATTCTTGATCGCATCAGAGGCGGAGTCCGCCACATCGAACACATCGAACTGCTCCAGCGAATAGGCCAGGTTGCCGCGGGTGAATTGGGAAAAGGGTTTGCCCAGCGACAGGCGGCCCCCATCGGTGCTCTGCTCATAGGCATCGGAAAAATAGCGTGCTTCGCGATGGAACAGATCGGCCCCAAAGGAGAGCTTGCGCCTCAAGAACCACGGCTCCACGAAGGATACATCAACGTCGTTGCGCTCGGTACCAAGCTGCGCACGAACCTTGAACTTCTGGCCCGCCCCGATAGGCGGCCAGGTTTTCCAGTTAAAGTTTCCCTGCGACAGCTCGATATAGCTGACCAGCGCATCCACACTCGAAAATCCAAGCCCTGCGGCAAACTGCCCGGTCGGCTTCTCTTTGACCTGCACATCAATGTCATAGGTTTCGGTGCCGTTGACCGGCACGGGCGTCATGATGACATACTCGAAAAAATTAAGATTGCGCAGAATGTTTTCGGAGGCCTTGAGCTGGCTGCGGTTATACCGCTCGCCGGGATACATGATCAGCTCGCGGCGGATCACCTTGTCCAGCGTGCGCTCGTTGCCGCTGATGTTGATGCTGCCGATATAACCAATCGTCCCTTCCACAACCTCATAATCAATGTCCACCACACCGGTATCGGCATTGGCATTATAGATCGGGCGGACGATCGTGCGCACATAACCGCGGTTCCCGTAATACGCACGGATGCTTTCGCTGCCCGACTCGATGTTCGCATAGGCGGCGATGTCGCCCCGCCGGAGGCGGACCACCCGTCGCACCTGGTCGGGCTCATACTCCCTCACGCCCGACAGGGATACATCGCCGATGCGATAGCGCTGCCCTTCGCTGACGGTGTAGGTCAGCTCCGCCCGCTTTGGCCGGGCATCGTCGAGCAGCGGCTCGGAGACCTGGACATCCAGGAAACCATTGTTCATGTATAACGATTTGATGGCAAACACATCCGCATCGGCCACTTCCGCCTTGTACTTGCCGGAGCCTGAAATGAAGGAGTGCCAGCGCTTCTGTTTTTGCTGGATCACTTTCTTGAGCTTGCCGTCATCAATCAGGTCGTTCCCTTCAAACTCAATCCTTTTGATGCCCAGCTTGCGGCCTTCATCAATGCGGTAGGTCACATCCACGGTGCCCAGCTCTTCGTTCACCTTCGAGGTCCAGTCCACCTTCACCCGGGGATACCAGAAATCCGAATAGTATTCCCGGATCTTCACGGCGGCCTGCTCGAAGGCGGCGTCATCGGCAAACTGGCCGATCATGAGTTCGGATTTGGTGCGCACCTTTTCACCGCTCTTCCGCCCGCCGATGATTTCGATGCGCCGAAGGCGATATTTTGCCACGACCGTATAGACCAGCACGACACCACCGTCAACGATCTCCATGCGGGCATCCACATACGAAAACCGATCCGATTCCCGCATGCGGTTCACATCCACCGCGATCGATGAAATGATGGTTTCGCGGTCGGGCACCTCTTCGCCGACCGTGAATGAGGTGAAGGCCGCGACCGAACTGATGTCGTAGGAGTCGCCCGTCTGATTGACAATGCGAATGTCTTTGATCGTCTCCGACCATGCCGGAAGCACGGCTGTTGCAAGGATAAGCAGGAAGAGGACTTTTTTCATAAACAGCAACTTGGGTTGGCCATCAGTCGTCGATGGGGGTGTATTCATCCTCGCGCTCATCGCGATCTTCAAAGCGGGTGTATTCCTTGATGAAATTCATTTTCACTTCGCCGACGGCGCCGTGGCGGTATTTGGCCACATCGACGATGGCCGAGATGTCGTCGTTGCGCTCATCGCCCTCCTTGTAATAGCCGCCGCGGTAGAGCAGCAGCACGACGTCGGCATCCTGCTCGATGGCACCGGAATCGCGCAGGTCGGAGAGTTTAGGGCGGTTATCCCCGCCGCGCTGCTCGGTGGCGCGGCTCAACTGGCTGAGTACGATCACCGGCACATTCAGCTCTTTCGCCATGGCCTTGACTGCACCGGAAATGGCCATGGTTTCGCGTTGGCGGCCATCGCGGGAAAACTTGGAATAGTTCATCAGCTGCAGATAGTCGATGACGATCAGTTCAATGCCATAGCGTCGTTTCATCCGGCGGGCGCGCGAGCGCAGCTCGACCGCTTCCAGTCCGGGCGTGTCGTCAATATAGAGCTTGGCTTTCGACAGCCGGTCGACGGAGGCCGTCAGCTGCGCGTGCTCGCTGGGCGTCAGCCTGCGCCCCTTGATGCGGTGGGCGGGAATACGCGCATTGCTGAACAGCATGCGCTTGACCAGCTGCTCGCGCGACATTTCGAGGCTGAACACGCCGACCGGAACCCCCTGTTCCGCAAGGTGCCCCAGCGCCGCGTTTTCAGCAATGTTGAGCGCGAGCGAGGTTTTGCCCATGGCCGGACGGGCGGCGAGTACGATCATGTCGGTTTTATGCAGGCCGCCCAGACGCTCGTTTAATCCCATGTAGCCGGTGGTGACGCCCGTGAGCAACTGGTTCGGATCGGTGTTTTCGATATCGGTGAAGGCGGCTTTGATCGAGTCTTTCCAGTCGGGGATGTCATCGGAGCCGTGCTCGGAAAGTTTGAAGAGCGATTCCTCGGCCTGGCTGAGCAGCAGCGAGGCATCTTCCATTCCCTGATAGGCCTGATCGATGTTTTCGGACGAAACGTCGATCAGCCGCCGGTAAAGATATTTTTCGAGAACGATGTCGCAGTAATACTCGACATGCGCATCGACGAGCGTGCTGTCCTGCAGCTCGACGAGATAGTCGTAGCCGCCGACCTTCTCGAGGGCACTGCGATCCCGGAGCCACTGCGCGATGGTGATGGCATCCATGGGCACATTGGCCTGGGTCATGTCCACCACATGCTCAAACAGGGTCTGGTGGCGGCGGTCGTAAAACGCACTGCTGCTCAGACGCTTGGCCAGGCATTTGTCGATCGCGCCGACCGGATCGAGCAGAATGGAACCTAAAACCCCCCGCTCCGCCTCATCGGCGCACGGGGGGATTCTCAGGCCAGCTGCATCCACAGGGCTCATTTATCTTCTACGATCCAAACCTTGAGTGTACCGGTGACTTCGGGATGGAGCTTGATGGCTACATCAAACACGCCCAGCTCATGCAGCGGGGCCGGAAGGACCACCTTGTTGCGGTCAATCACGAGATTCTGCTCGGCCAGCTTTTCGAGGATCTGCGGAATGCCAACGGATCCGAACATCTTGCCCGTTTCGCCGATCTTGGCGGCAATGGTGCATTCGATGCCTTCGATTTTCTTGACCAGCTCCTCTGCGGCCGCCTTTTCTTTCTCAAGCTGCGCGAGACGCTCCGTGCGCTTCTTTTCGATCTGGCGCTTCTTGCCTTCGGTTACTTCCGTGGCATAGCCCTTGGGGAAAAGAAAGTTACGGGCATAGCCATCGGCCACCTTGACCACATCGCCTTCAATACCGAGGCCTTCGACCTGGTCCATCAATAAAACTTCAACCGCCATTTGGGACTCCTTTTCCTTAGCGTACCAGACCCATCACGCGTGCACGGCGGATGGCTTTTTTGATCTGGCGCTGCTGCTGAGCATTGGCGCCCGTGATACGGCCGGGCAGAATCTTGCCGCGGTCGGTCATGAACTTTTTGAGAAGCTCGGCATCCTTGTAATCGATCGAGGTCACTCCACGCAGGAGCTCCGGATCGCGCTTGTAATCATCTCTATCTCTACTACGTCGCATCGTTATATCCTTTCTCTAAAACGGTACATCATCGTCATCTTCAGCCGCCGGCGGGCTTTCCGGTTGCGGCGCGGTCGAAGCCGGTGCCGCCGCATACTCGGTACTCTTGCCCGGCGTCCCCAGAAACTGGACACGGTCGGCACGCACGCGCAGCTTGCTGCGCTTTTCGCCCTGCTGGCTTTCCCACTGATCGAGCTGCAGCCGGCCTTCCACAAAAACCGGAGATCCCTTGTGCAGGTATTCGGCCGAAGTCTCGGCCTGGCGTCCCCACACCACCACATCCACAAAGCAGGTCTGTTCAACCGTTTCGCCCGCCTTGTTTTTGAAGTTCTCGTTGATGGCCAATCCCAGATCGGCCACGGCGGTTCCCGACGGCGTGTACCGGATTTCCGGATTGCGCGTCAGGTTGCCCATCAACAGGACCCGATTGTAGCTGGCCATGACTAAGCCTCCTGCTCGACTTCCACTCCACTGGATTCAACAAACTGATGCCGGAACACATTGGTGGTCAACTTCAGACGGGCCTTGAACGCGTCAAGCTGGGCACCTTCAACCCGGAACATCATCACAACATAAAGACCGGCCTTCTGCTTCTTGAGCGGGCGGGCAAACGTCTTCTTTCCCATGCGGGTGGTGCTTTCAATGGAGCCCCCCAGCTTTTCGAGTTCTTCCTTCACGTGGGCAATCGCCTGATCGAGACCTTCCTCGTCCAGCAGCTCCGGAAAGATGAACAATCCTTCGTACAGTGTATTCAATGTATTTCTCCTTGGCTTATCCTGTCTGCAACCGATTGAACTCGTTCATGGTCCGCTCGGTTCCAATGGAAAGGATGCTTTCTACCGCATCGGCGGCGCGTTCGACAACCTTTTCCAGCTTCAAATGCTCTTCTTTGCTGAACGGGCCCAGCACAAACCCGATCATGTCCTCGTCCGGCGGTTTCGGACCAATGCCCACCCGCACCCGCGGAAAAGCGTTGGTCTGCAGCCATTCCAACACCGACTTCATGCCGTTGTGGCTTCCGCCCGAGCCCTTCGCCCGGACGCGGACGCCGCCCAGCTCCAGATCGACGTCGTCGTAGACCACCACGGTCGAGTCGGGGTCGACGCGCCATTTCTTCATTGCGCCCCAAACCGCCTTGCCGCTGCGGTTCATAAACGTGGTCGGCTCGATCAGCCGCACCGCGTGCTCCCCGATCCGGCATTGAGCCTGCCG
>JABDQT010000292.1 GCA_013042165.1 Kiritimatiellales bacterium
ATTCTTCCCTGCTGTTTGATTTTGGCCTGATGGGAAACATAACCGAGGAAATAGCCGGCTATTGAACTGTGCCGAAGAAAAATACAAGCCGAACCTAAAAGGGGTCATAAAAGGAAAAAGGGGTCAAAAAAGGGGTCAGAAAAAGGGGTCAGTCCTTTGATATTAGTGTAGGCATAATTTGTTGCAGATGATAATCGATACCAAGATCAAAGGACTGACCCCTTTGGCTATTGCATGGTTCATAGAGCCAACTCTACAACATGCCGCTGGTGTAGCGTCGGCTCTGCGAGCCGAGACCTTGCCGGCTTGGCGCGGGATTAATGCATAAGGCGCGGGGCCCGGAGCATTTTCCGTTCTGTTTGCCTTCAAGGTAGGCGAAGCGCCTGCGTTATGTACCGCCGCCGTCTCGGCGGCAATATGCGCCTGTCAATCCGGCTGGGATTCTCTTTGCGAACCCGCCAAACCCATTCTATTATCAACGCGTTGAGAGGGTATAGGAGGTTTAAAAATTAAACTGCTTGTCATCAATGGAAGCTACCGAAAGGGAAGAACTATCGACACTCTTGTCGAGAGGGCAGTTGAGGGTGCCAGACAGAATGCCGACATTTCGGTCACTACGATCCGGCTGACCGACCGAAACATCAAATACTGCACCAACTGCATGGTATGCAGGAACGATGATCCATCGAAGGAAATCGCAAAATGCTCCATCGCCGATGACATGCAGGAACTGCATCCGATGATGAATGATACCGACTTCTATATATTCGCCACCCCGATAAACTGCGGCACCGTTACCGCGGTCATGAAGACGTTTCTCGAACGCACCGTCTGGGTGCATGCCAGGCCCGGAAGAAAGCCGCTTGCAGGCTGTCCGGAACCACGTTCGGCCAAGAAGAAGCGCGCCATTATATTGCTGAGCAGCGGCATTGTTCCGGCATTGCTGCGGAGACTCTGTGATGACGCCACGTCTCTGATCAAGAGCAATTGCGAATGCAGCTATAACGCCAAGGTTATAGGCTCCCTCTACGCAGGAGCCATTGAGAAAAGAGGAATGGATCAATACCTTGAAAAGGCCTATGTACTGGGAACAAAGCTCACCAAACAGATGGCCTGACATGCAGCTTGATTGCTTCGATAAAGTAATGTTTTTTTAGATTGCCTAGCGCAGCTCCTTGGGGCGCAGGCAACGGATGTCGAGATCAAGGTTGCGCCCGTAGTATTTACTCATGGTGTCGAGGTTCATGAACATCCATGGGCTGTTGAAGTTGCTTCCGTTTTTTGTGAACACAATATCCGCAGCAATGAAGACCGCGGAGTGCAGCAGCTTCCCGCTTTTTTCCACATAAAGAATAACATCTCCGAAGCGCAGGTCGGCGGCCTGAATAGCGACGAAATTATTTTCAAAATAGTGTTTCACCTCAATGGTCTTGAGAGGCGGCCCGGGCGAGCCCTGATTAAAGAAATTGTAGGTACTCCAGTGGCAATCGAGTTTGCCCAAATCTGCACCTTTCATGGCATAAACATCGGGATACATGAACAAATGCTGACGCGCAAAAGGAGGCAGAAGATGAATGATGTCAATCGTGCGGTCTCCCGGTCGGTTTTTCAGGCTTTCAAGTACCGGATAGACATTCTTGGCACGGGCCCCGCGTCCCCAATAGTCGGATAGTTTTTTTATGTTGGATTGATCGCTGATTCGTAATTTGACGAGCATGGTCTTTTCACGGGTGAGGGCCCGAAAAACTTCCCGTTGTTCCTCTCTTGAATCGATGTGTTTCATGAGCAGTGCAGTATCGGCCATGAACATAAGGTTGCCATTTCGATAAACCAGCTTTTCAAGCAAGGTCCGGGTGGATGAGGATAATTCTATGCCGTACATCCAATCATCAATTGAAGTGCCCGCATAGCGAAAGGCTTTTTCATGCATTCGGTTGACACGATATGAAGCCAGCTCGTTGTAGATCCATCGCCGGGCGGCCGACGAAAGATTCAGAACTTCCTCCTCTGACGGTTTGATTATCAGACCCTGGATTTCAGGGTCTTCCCTGACTCGATTAATGAAGGATTGCTTTTGTTCCTCAGGCAGCGGGGAATCCTCAATGAATTGCCGCATCCGCACAGCATCCCATCCGGGAAACCGCCAGTTGATGCCACGCGGGATGGTGCGTAATTCGGGTACGTAATCGATGGGTGGACCGATGCGAATATATTGTGCCTGAAGCTCTCCCCATGTGCCAATGGGCAGTGCTTTATCGAAACTGATCGTATCATCCATACCGTCGGATTCGAATTGGAAACCGAACAATAGGGTCAAGGAAAGCAGGGTGGTCCTGATCATTGGGAATGGCATATTATCTCCACGAGTTCTTGGTTGCGGCTGTGCCGGTATATACAGGTTACAAATTACCCGATTTTGTTACATAAGGGGGCCTGTTTCGTCGAGGAGATAAATGCACTCAAACAAGAAATGGAGCAGTCCAAGAATCGGAAGTATTTATGCCGGCATAGTATAGCGCATAACGCTTGAAATACCGTATTTGTGTCAGCTCGCAGAGCCGATACTACAACAACGGCTCGTTGTAGAGTTGGCTCTATGAGCCAGTACCGCAGCGTGAGGATATACGGCTCTCAATTATGAATTGCTCAAAATCACAGGCCCCCCAATCAACGGCTGAGACCGACCTTTGATTATAAAGCAGCACCACACGCATCAGCTGACGCTGAACGTCATGCAAATTCCTTCAACCGTTCGGCGAGGGTGGTGGTGCGCTCGCGGGATTCGGCGCGGGTGACGGCGAGGTTGAGCGCCTTTTTGGTGCCGAGCACGATGACCAGCTTTTTGGCGCGGGTGATGGCGGTGTAGATCAGACTGCGCTGCAGCAGGACATAGTGCTGGGTGTGCAGCGGAATCAGCACACAGGGATATTCGCTCCCCTGACTTTTGTGGATAGTGATGGCATACGACAACACCAGCTCATCAAGCTCGCGGAAGTCGTAGACCACCTTGCGGCCGTCAAAATCAACCACCAGTTCCGAGGCTTCGCTGTCGATCGATAAAATCCGCCCGATGTCGCCGTTGTAGACATCCTTGTCATAGTCGTTTTCGGTCTGCATCACCTTGTCGCCGGTGCGGTAGGTGATGCCGAAGCGCTCGACCTCGTCACCGCGCGGATTGAGCAGCTGCTGCAGCGTGACGTTCAGGTTGCGTGCTCCCAGCTCCCCCTTCTGCATCGGCGTCAGGATCTGGATCTCGTCCATCGGGTTGAAATGAAACTTCTTCGGAATGGATTGCCTGATCATTTTGCCCACCAGCGCGAGCGCCTTGTCGGGATCGTCGGCCTCGACAAAGTAGCAGTCGCTGGTTTCGCCTTCGTCGGGAAAGTCGGGCATCTGCCCCTGGTTGATCCTGTGGGCATTGGTGATGATGCGGCTGGTGGCGGCCTGCCGGAAGACTTCGTTAAGGTGCCCGACGGGCACCGTTCCGGAGCGGATGATATCCTGCAGCACCCGGCCCGGCCCGACGGAGGGCAGCTGGTCGGCATCGCCGACCACAACGACCGCGGCATGCAGCGGAACGGCATCGAAGAGCTGCGAGGCCAGCACCACATCAATCATGCTCGACTCGTCGACAATCAGCACATCGCACTCCAGCGGATTTTCCGCATGATGGACAAACCCGCCGGTGCCGGGATTGTACTGCAGCAGGCGGTGAATGGTCTTGGCTTCCATGCCGGTGGTTTCGGCCATGCGCTTCGCGGCGCGGCCGGTCGGCGCGCACAAGGCAACGCGCATTTTCTTGGCCTTCAGCACCATCAGCACCGAATTCACCAGCGTGGTCTTTCCCACACCGGGGCCGCCGGTGATGACCATGACCTTGGAAGCGACGGCGGTCTTGAGCGCACCTTGCTGAGCGGGAGCCAATGCAATCCCGGTCTTTTGCTGCACCCATGCCAGCGCCTTGTCGAAATCGATGGCCGGACAGGGATGCTTGCCATGCTGAAGCACCTGCAGTTTTTTTGCCAGTTCCAGTTCGGCATAGAAGAGCTTGGGCAGATACACCAGTTCCCTGCCCTGTTCGTCGGTGCGAAGAATCAGGCGCTTGCCATCGACGGCATGCGCAAGGGCCCGCTCGATGATTTCGAGATCAATCTCCAGCAGTTCGGCAGTGCGTGAGAGCAGGTCGTTGCGGATGTAGGCGCAGTGACCGCTGGCGGTCAGCTCGCCAAGCATGTATTCGAGGCCGGCGCGGGCGCGCAGATCGGAGTCCTTGGCAATACCCAGCTTCATGGCAATCTGGTCGGCAATCAGAAAGCCGATGCCGCGCACGTCGCGGGCCAGGCAGTAGGGATCTCGCTGAACCAGCTCGATGGCCTTGTCGCCATACAGCTTGTGAATACGGAATGCGCGCGTGGTACTGATGCCGTGGCTGAACAGGAACGACATGATCTGCCGCACACTCTTCTGCTCGTCCCATGCCTGCTTGATACGATCCTTGCGCAGCTTGCCGATGCCCTCGACCTTCAGCAGCTTGCCCGAGGAGTTTTCGATGACGTCAAACACATCGCGGCCAAAGGTTTTGACGAGCCGGGAGGCATATTCCTTGCCGATGCCCTTGACCAGATCGGAAGCGAGGTATTTTTCGATGCCCTCCAGCGTGTCGGGCTTGGACATGCGCATGGCACCGGCCTTGAACTGCCGCCCGTGCCGCGGATCGGTGAGCCATTCGCCGTCGGCCGCCAGCCACTCGCCGGGGTTCACCGTCGGCACCGTGCCGGTTACGGTGACCAGATCCTTGTGGCCGCGCACCTTGACCCGTAATACGCAGAAGCCGTTTTCCTCGTTCCGGAAAACGACCCGCTCAATCTGGCCATCCAGTTTATCCATTTAGTGTAGGATCATATCAGAACCACAGATGGGCTCGGATATACACCGAGTACGAAAAGTTAAATTTGAGTTCATCTGCGTCAATCTGTGACTCCGCTTTCTTTTCGATTACAGGCCTAGAACTTCTTTTCGTATTCACCCTTGCCGAGTTTGTTGTACTTGGTGAATCCGGCGTTCTTGGCGCGGTCGTCCAGCCCGCTGGCGGATCCTCCGACGTTGGGTGCCGAGAATTGGCGCTGTACTTTGCCGCCGCAACGCGGACAGGTTTCCAGGGCCGTTGTGTCGGTCTGTTCCACCTCTTCGAAGCTCTCCTTGCAATGGCGGCAGGAGTTCCCCGGATCGGCGGCGATATATTCACGAATTGGCATGATGTGTTTCCTCAATTAAATCATCAGCGTTCTAGCACGCCCGCCCCGGAATGGAAAGCATGCCTGCAGGGCAAAACCGCACTACCGTTGGTTGGTCAGCGAAAACTCGACGATCGCCTTCCGGCGCACATTGAATACCCGCCCGATCTGCCGGGGGTTGGCGGAGGTTCGGCCGATGACCGCGTTCGGATCCGATGGATCCAGGGCATAGCACGGTTCGTTCTCGATATAGACTGCGGGCAGGGCATTGAGCTTGTCGTAGTCCCCTTCGAGCGGCACCAGCGCGAAGACATGGTCGTCGGTGAAGGCAATATAGGTCTTCACCCCGACGGACTCCAGCAGCGAACAAAGCAGCAGGGTCTGGTCTTCGCAATCGCCGCCCGTGGAAATCAGCGTGTTGATGGGATCCTTGGCGTGCTCAAACCCGTCGAGCGGATCCGAAACATAGTGGATCTGGTTGCTGACATAGTCGAGAACCGCCTT
>JABDQT010000294.1 GCA_013042165.1 Kiritimatiellales bacterium
GACTCAACACAGCGGGTTCCACCGAATCCATCCTTGATTACATCATCAATCTCGATGTCTTCACCTTCTTCACGAAGGGTATCGAGAACGGTGCCCTGTGCCAGGCCGCCGAGCAGCAGACGGGTAGAGTCCGCTTTCGGGTCGCATCCAACGACCATCACTTTGTTTCCGGCTTCCGCCAGACCGGCTACCGTGTTCTGCGTGGTCGTGGATTTTCCGATTCCGCCTTTACCGTAGATTGCGACTTTTCTCATGATTCATCTCCTGTTGTTGGTTAACTTTTCTTCAATTATTACATCCCAAATTGTGACACCCCTTTTTGCACCAGGTGTGCCAGCCGACCGCCGCGCACGCGTAGCAGAGTGTTAAGTTGTTAATTGTTAGGCGTTAAGAAATGTTCGGGGGGGGGTGGGGCGGAAAAGAAAGAGAGGGTGCCGTTCGGAAAAAAATTTCCGGCAGTTGTAGGGGCGGGGATAGCCGGTGTTCCAAGCAACTGAAAATTAGGGGATTAGATAAAAGGCCGACATTTATTTCCACGCTGAAAAACGGGTGGAAATTATTTTCCACTAAACGGCTTGATCCAGTGTTTACATCGGTTGTCTCCTGCGAAATATTCCCTCTCCCATGCAATTGAAGCCGCTACAGTTTGGAGGAGTCGAAATCGGGTTGCCCGTGGTACTCGCCCCGATGGCGGGCTACACGGATGCCGCGATGCGGTCGCTGTGTCTGGAGCGCGGGGCGGGCGCGGTGTATACCGAGCTGACCAGCGCCGAGGGCATCCGCCGCGATTCTAAAAAAACCTTTCAAGTGCTGGCGTCCGGACCGGCGGAACATCCGATTGCGGGCCATATTTTCGGGCGCGACCCAAAAGCAATGGTCAAAGCGGCCCGCTTCATTGAGCAGACCGGCCGATTCGACTGGATTGACATCAACTGCGGCTGCCCCGTGAAAAAGGTCGTGTCGCGCGGTGCCGGCGCGGCCCTGCTGAAGGAGCTGCCGCTGATGGGTGAGATTATTGCCAAAGTGAAGTCGGCCGTATCCCTGCCGGTTTCGGTGAAAACGCGCATTGGCTTCAATAGCGACACCGCCGGGCCGCTCGAGATCGCCCGGGTGGTGGAGGAGAGCGGAGCGGACATGGTGGCGGTTCATGCCCGGCTGGCCCGGAATTTTCATGGCGGCGATCCCGACTGGCAGGCCCTCGGTGAAATGAAGCAGGCGCTCAACATTCCCCTGATTGGCAACGGCGGGGTGTATGCGCCTGCCGATGCGCAGCGGATGGTTGAGGTCGCCGGGGTCGATGGAGTCATGGTCGCACGGGGTGCCATTGGCAATCCGTGGATCTTTGAGCAGATTAAAAACAAATTCCTCGCAGAGCCGCAGAGTTCACAGAGCAAAATAGTCCAGTCTCAGCGTTCTCTGCGGCTCTGCGAGGGATATATCGGTATACAAACACGGCGCGACATGATGGCCGAGCACTTGCGGCGGCTGGTGGAACTGAACGAGGAGAAGCAGCATGACTCCGGCAAACCGAAGAAGTATTCACCGGAACAGGCGGCCTGCATCCAGTTCCGAACCCATATTCCCTATTACGTGAAGGGATTGTTTGATAAGAAACAGTTGCTGATGAAGTTGGCAACATTGATGAGTGTCGAAGCACTTCTCGAAGAGATCGATGTACTGATGGAGAAGAACCGGTAGTATTACGTACTGCTTATTACGTATTGCTTTTCTCCTTCTGCGCAGGACACTTCCCCGCAATACGCAATACGCAATACGCAATACGCAATACGCAATACGCAATAAAGGAAATCTATGACTGAAAAAATTGAAATGGACGTCGGGGTTCAGCCCCTGGATGCGCTGATGACGAAAAAGGAAATCAGGAACCACGATTTGGTAGCGGCCGTACAGCCCGGATTTATTACTCACAAGCAGGTCCAGAAAGCCCGTAAGGGCCGCCGTCTCACCACGAACATGCAGGAGAAGGTGCTGGAAGCGGTGAACGCATACGCCGCTCCGGAAGCGTATGAATGGAAGGATCTGTTCACCTATCGCGGGAAGAAA
>JABDQT010000297.1 GCA_013042165.1 Kiritimatiellales bacterium
GATTCGGGGTTGGCGCGCATTGCGCGATACGATCCGAACCGCGGGATCGACACGCTGCGGGTGGAGCGTATCAGCCGCGCCTCGGCCGACCAGCGGACGGGGCGCGCGGGTCGTACCGCACCCGGAACGTGCCATCGACTCTGGACCGAGCAGGAGCATGTGACGCGGCCGATGCAGGAACTGCCGGAAATCCTTCGCCACGATCTGGCGGAGGTGGTGCTGACACTCAAGGCGGGCGGCATCGAAGACATTGAAGCATTCCAATGGCTGGAAAAACCAAATCCCAAATCGCTGGCGAATACGCTGACCCTGCTAACGGATCTGGGTGCGTTAGATCTTGTAGGGAAACTTACCGCCATCGGGAAGAAGATGGTGTCGTTTCCGATGCATCCGCGTTATGCACGCATGCTGCTGGCGGGTGAAGAATATGGCTGTGTCCGGCAGGCGTGCCTGATTGCCGCGCTGACGCAGGGGCGCTCGATTCTGCAGCGCAACAAGGGCAAGGAGACGCGCGGCCATCGCGACGATGTGCTGGGCGAGGACGGTGTTTCCGACTTTAAGCGGCTGATGCGTGCATGGGTGTTTGCGGATAAAAATCATTTCAGCGGCGATGCCTGCCGCAAGCTGGGCGTGAATGGTGCCGCCGCACGACAGGTGAAGCCGCTTTATGAGCGGTTCATGAAAATTGCCGAGGCGGAAGGGCTGAAGGTCAATATCCGCGCCCCGCTTGACGAGGATCTGCAGAAGTGCATCCTGCTCGCCTTTTCCGATCATGTGGCTAAGCGGCGGGATCGCGGGACACTCCACTGCGAAGTGGTGCATGGCCGTACCGGCGACTTGGATCGCGACTCCGTAGTGCGCGACAGCGCGCTGGTGGTGGCGGCCGAAATCCGCGAGATCGAGGGCAGCCGCGATCTGAATGTTCGGCTCAATCTTTGCACGGCTATTTCCGAGGTGTGGCTCGACGAGCTTTTCCCCGGTGACATGGAGGAAAAGGTCGAGGCGGTTTTTGACCCGGTGCTGAAGCGCGTGGTTGCCAAGCACTGGAAATCGTTCCGCGGACTGGAGCTGCATGCGAGCATGAAGCAGGAAGTCGATCCGCAGCAGGCGGCGGAGATCATTGCCGAAGAGGTACTGGCCGGTCGGCTCGAGCTCCACAAGTGGGACGAGCAGGTGGAACGCTGGATCGCGCGGGTGAACTGTCTGGCCGAAGGCTGTCCGGACTATGGCATTCCGGCCATCGATGAGGAGGCGCGCCGTGCGATGGTGCAGGAAATCTGCCTTGGAGCGGTCTGTAAGCGCGACCTGAAGGATCGCTCGGTCTGGAAGGTGGTCAAGTCGTGGCTCTCGTCCGCGCAGCTTGAGCTGATCGACAAGCAGGCCCCGGAGCGGATACAGCTGCCGAGCGGTTTCAACGCAAAAGTGCGCTATGAGGCGGGGCAGGCACCCGTTGTGTCGGCGACCATCCAAAAGCTGTATGGCCTGGAGGAAAACCCCCGGATCGGATTCGGTCTGATCCCGGTGGTGGTCGAGGCACTTGCCCCGAATCAGCGCCCGCAGCAGAAAACGCAGGACATGCCGTCGTTCTGGAAGAATACCTATCCCTTGCTGAAGAAGGAGCTCAAGGGCCGATATCCCAAGCATGAATGGCGCTAATGCTTTACCCTCTCGCAGATCCTGCTATTTTCGAACCAACTGTTAACAGGAGGTCCATATGCCTAAGAAAACCGTAACCATTGAATCCAGACTGAATGATAAATTTGTGATCGAAAGCGATGTGCGCGGTCACCGGATTGTAATTGATCAGCCGACCAGCGGAGGCGGCGGCGATACCGGGCCGAGCCCGCTGGAACTTCTGTTTGCTTCCCTCGCGGGCTGTATCGGAACGATTGCACGGTTGATCGCCATGCAGCGGCGGATCGAGCTGCGCGGCATGGACATCAAGGTTTCCGGCGAACTGGATACAGACGGACTGCTCGGCAAGCCGATCGACGGGCGCATGGGATTCGAGAGCTTTACGATCACCGTGGATGTGGATGCCGATATGACCGATGAGGAGAAGGACGCCTTTATCCACGAAGTCGACAGCCGCTGTCCTGTTTCCGAGAACCTGCTCCATGCGACACCGGTTACCATCGGGCTGGCCTGAGATGGATGTTGAAATCGATGTTTCTGCGATCGACGGGCTAGGCTCGTTGACCGTGGTTGATATTCGCACGGAGCAGGAGGTTCTTGCGGAGCTCCTGCCCTGCGACCATGTTCATATCCCGATGGACCGACTATTGAATCACCCGCAGCTGTTGCAAGCCGACCAGACCTATGTGCTCGTCTGTGCTGCCGGTATGCGAACCCTGTTTGCCGCCGCGGAGTTGCGGAAGATCGGCTACGAAAGCGTCTATTCGCTCAAGGGCGGCCTCCCTTCCTTGAAGCGATAGCTTCTGTTAAAACGATCGGCTTCCGGAGCCTTTACGCAATCTCCCCTGCGCGGGAAACCGATTGCCGATGTGGGTAACCTGTGGCAAAATCCCCGTGTTTTCAGGAGGGATGCCATGACCATCAAGGATTGTTTAAACCGCGCGGCGGATGAAAGTCCTGATTCCGTTGCCTTGCGGTTCAAGCGGGGCGGCGAGTGGCAAAAGACCAGCTTCAGGGAGCTGCGCGAGCGGGTATGGCATGTCTCCGAGATGCTCGTAAGGTTGGGGGTGGCCGAAGGCGACCGGGTGGCTATCTTCCGCGAAAACTCGCCGGAATGGTATGAGCTGTACCACGGAATTGTCAGTCTGGGCGCTATTGCGGTACCGGTGGATGCCAAACTGCGGGAACTGGAGGTGGCGCATGTCTTACATGACTGCGGTGTTTCCGTTGCCTTCACCTCCTGTCGGTTTGCGGATGTCCTGAGGGGCCTGCATGAGCGCCTGCGCGACCTGCGCGCCATCGTGATGCTGGACTGCGACGACCGTCCAATGGATTCGTTCAGCGGAGTAGAGCACCACAGCTACGAGCAGTTGTGGCAGGAGGTGGCGGAACGGGCGCTGGCGGAAGGGCGGGCGTTTGACCGGTTTTCGCCCGAGGCCACTGCACCGGCCTCCTATATCTACACCTCCGGTACGACCGGCCGGCAAAAGGGCGCGGTGCTGACACACCATAACTTTATGTCGAACGTATTCAGTATCCAAAAAGCCGTCACCTTCTCAAAGGATGACAACGTTGCCCTGATCCTGCCGCTGCACCACTCCTTTGCATTCACCACCACCTTGCTGATGCCGCTTTTCATGCAGTGCGAGGTGACCATCATCGAGAGCCTCAAGACGCTCAAAAGCAACATGGAGGAGACCGCGCCGACCATTTTATTGGCAGTGCCGCTGCTGCTGGAAAAAATGCTGAGCCGCTTCATGGAAAGTATTCAGGCGAAAAGAGTGCCCCGGCTGATGTACCGGTACGGGCTGGCCGGAGTGATCGGCAGGAAAGTGAAGCAGAGTCTCGGCGGGGCATTGCGGCTGGTCGTATCCGGCGGCGCTCCGATCAGCCCCGGCACGCTCCAGGCCTGGAGCAGGCTCGGCTTCTGCATTATCGAGGGATACGGGATCACGGAAACCGCACCCGTGCTGTCCGTTAACCCGCCGGGCCGTCAGCGGGTGGGCACCGTGGGGCTGCCGCTGGACGGCGTCGAAATTCGCATACATGAGCCGAATAACGAAGGCGTGGGGGAGATTGTGGCCCGAGGAGATAATGTGATGCCGGGCTATTACAACAATCCTGAAGAGACGGCCAAGGTCCTTGTCGATGGCTGGTACCACACCGGCGACCTCGGGCACTTTGATGAAGCAGGCTATCTGGTCATCAGCGGGCGCAAGAAAAGCCTCATCGTCAACCGCGAAGGGAAGAATATCTATCCCGAAGAAGTCGAACAACAGGTGCAGCAGAGCCGCTATGTGCTCGAATGCCTCGCCATCGGATTCAGGGAGCCAGGCGAAGATATCGGAGAGCGCGTGGGCCTGATTGTGGTGCCTGACCAGGAGGTGTTCGATGCCATGGAAGACCGGCAGAAGCAGCGATATTCCGAGCAGCAGATCGAACAGGTCATGTTGGAGGATGTGCGCCTGCAGCTCGATGCGCTGTCCGATTACAAGCGGCCGCGCAGAATCCAGATCCGGTTCGAGGAGTTTGAAAAAACCACCACCGGCAAGGTCAAACGCTACCTCTATGCGATCGATACCGCCGATCCTGCATAAGCCGGCTGGGCGCAGCATAGAAGAGCAATCCCTGTAGCCCCAATACATGATTGCTGCACCTTTCCGGGAAAAGATTCCCGCTCCGGTACGATGCAAAAACTTTCATGGCCCGCGGGATTGACGCAGTCGGTTCATCGGACGTAATTTATGCATGTGAAAAGAACCTTCCAGATTGTCCTTCTGGCCATCCTCCTTTCCCATGCAGGAGGCGCGGAAGAGGAGACGCTTGAAGCGCGCAGGCAGCGCATCATGCGTAAATATTTGCAAGAATCCAGCGCGATCATGCAGAGCGATATGGCGGTTCCTGACGATGAGCTCGAGAATGAGCAGGTGCTGGACTCCGAAAAATTCCAGGAGCCGGATGTGGAGTTTGAACGGCACAAGGGGCCGGTTGTTCCGCCCAGGATGCCGCCTCGGCAAACCATGGTCCGGCAGGAGAGCGATAACTGGCTGTTGAGCGATGTTGAGGAAGAAGAGGATCCGTTCGGCCGGCAGAAATCGGAAGACAGCATGAGCGACTATTGGTCCATGCTCGAACAGCGGGAGGATTCAACACCCTACGGCTCGGAGCGGCGGGACCAAAGGTATGGGGACGACCGCTACGACACATATTCACGCCGCGACTCGGGCCGTTATGATTTTCGGGACGAAGCTTCATCCTCGACCCGGTCGCCCTTTGGGTTTTCAAACGAAGAACAATTTAAACAAGACGGCTATCGCACAACAAGGCGGCCGGATATCTTCGGGCGTACCGTGCAGGATCCGGACATGGCGGATTCGGCGCAGCTGCAGCCTCGGCGCACCTATGGTTCCTCGCCCGACTCGGGCATGCTCTTGAACATGCCTTTTTCACAAACGCAGGCCGCGGGCGAGGACCGCCTTCAGGAAGATAAGGCGCGACAGGGATACATCCCCTACAAAAATTTGCAGCAGATGGATCGGGAGAGATCACAGCGGTGGGGAGATCAGCGCGATTCGTCGGAACAAATCTACACCAAGCCCAATCCGTATCAGCAATACAAGGAGCGGAACAAGGTCTGGGAACCCACGGCCGACGATGCCTATCTGGATGAAATGATCCGGAAAGCCCACGGACGCTAATCCGTCAGCTCCTTGTAGTTGACGACCTTGCCATCCGCTATCATCACCTCATACTTGTATTCCGTGAGGCTTCGTTTGATGTTTTGGATCTGCCGCTCCATGGTGCTTTCGGACTCCATGGAAAAGTCGATGGCCGGCGGCGGAAGCTCGGCATAGGTGTAGTAGAGATATTCCGTCTCGTCCTCGCTTGCGGCATAGTCCGGCTCTCCAAGAATCTTTATGACCTGCTGCCGGTCCATGCCCTCGTGAATTTCACTGAGCAGCCATGGCTTGAATGTGGTTGCACAACCCGCAACAAACAGGGTCAACACGATCAGGAGAAGGCTCATTGTTTTCATGCAAGGCATTCTAGATCAATTCCGGTCAAAGTAAATCCTAATGCAACTCAGGATTATGCGTCCTTCTTCGGGGCCGCATCCGGTTCGGTGGAGGATTCCTGAACAGGCTCAGTGGATGCTTCTTCCGGCTCGGATTCGGCCGGTTGAGGCGCTGGTTCGGCGACTACGGCCTTTTCCGGCAACTTGCCCGTTTTCATGATTGCATCGACCTCGTCAAAATCCAGCACCTCGCGCTCGATCAGCAATTCGGACAGCGTGACCAGCGTTTGCTGGTTGTCCGTCAGAATCTTCATGGTTTTGTCATAGGATTCGGTGAGGATCCGCTGCACTTCCTGATCAATCTTCTGCGAGGTATCCTCGCTGAAGGTCTTGGATCCGTCGATGCCTTGTCCAAGGAATACCGGTGTATTGCGTGAACCGAGATTTTGGGGGCCAAGCAGCTTGCTCATCCCGTATTCACAAACCATGGCGCGGGCGATGGCGGTTGCGCGCTCGATGTCATTATGCGCACCGGTCGTCACATCACTGAAGATCAGTTCTTCTGCGGCCCGACCGCCCATAAGCGAAATCAGGTCGGCTTCGAGCCGATATTTCGACTGCGTGTAGCCATCCTTCTCCGGCAGCGACATCGTTGCGCCCAGTGCCCCTCCGCGCGGAATGATGGTCACCTTATGAATCGGCTCGCATTCCGGGGTATAGTACATGGCAATGGCATGTCCGGCCTC
>JABDQT010000074.1 GCA_013042165.1 Kiritimatiellales bacterium
GCTGGGGGCTGATGGGGCAGGCGGCCGAAAATGCGATCATGTGGGTGCTCAAGCAGCATCAACAGGGCACTCCCGTTGATGTCGAGACTGCTTGGAAAAGCATAGCACGGCCGTTCCTGACGAAAAAGTGGAACGAGTCGAACGAAGGTAACTGGCGAAGCGCGCCGAAGCAGTTTTGCTGTCTGCGCGAGCACTACTACAAAACTCTCGATGATGAAAAAGAAGCCAAGCGGCAGGTGGCCGATCAGGTGCAGCATTGCATTTCCAACTTTATCGACAAGGTGCTACCCCGGATTGGCGAGATTTCCCCGGAACAGGAGTTTCAGATCGCTACGCCGGAGCAGGGCGGCGATGTCGAAAACTTTCTCTTCGAGGGTGTGAAGATCTATTCCATTCCCGACTATGCCTACAAGATCGGTGACGAGGTGCACATCCATGACTGGAAGGCGGGCAAGATCAAGGCCGACCAGCACAAGCTTCAGCTGTCGCTTTATGCGCTGTGGGCTATCGTAAAGTACGGCGCGGCTCTCGATAAGATTTTCCTCTACGTTGAGTATCTCAACGAAGGGCAGGTGCTGCCGTTTCAGCTGTCGGACGCTGAGATGGAAGAAACCAAAGCGCTAATGAGCGACTCTGTCGGGGAAATGACCGAGTATCTTGTTGATCACGATCGGGCGAAAAACGAACCCTTGCCCAAGGAGGAGTGGGAATTGACGCTCGATCCGATCAATTGTCGGCAATGCAACTTTTATGAGCTCTGCAAGCCTGAGTTAGACGGTTAACTGGAGGGGCTGTTTTTTGTCCTTTTTGCCGTTGACCGCCCTAGAGCTTCTCTATACATTCCCCGTCTCTTTAGCGCAGCCATAGCTCAATTGGATAGAGCATCCCGCTTCGGCGGGAAGGTTTCAATTGGCTGGCCGGCGCACTAAGACAACTGAATTTAAAGCGCAGCCATAGCTTGAATTGAGAGCATCCCGCTACAGCGGGAAGGTTTCATGCGAGTCGGCGCAAAGACAACTGAATTTAAAGCGCACCCATAGCTCAATTGGATAGAGCACCTGACTACGAATCAGGAGGTTTCAGGTTCGACTCCTGATGGCTGCGCCACTTTTTTATCAATGCCCGGATACGTCTACATTCTCCAATCGGAAAAAACGGGCGCTATTACATTGGTTCAACCAATGATCCCGAGCGGCGATTTTCTCAACACACCAACGATCATGTCGCCGCCACCCGCAACAAAGGTCCTTGGAAGCGCGTTGCGCTTATTGAGTTTCCGAATGCAACTATTGCAAAAAAGGCGGAATATCATTTGAAGCGTCAGAAAAACAAGCGCGCGACGGAGCAGGCGATTAAAGGGATATTTCCGTGGCCTACATTTTAAAAGTAGAGCATCCCGTTAGAGCGGGAAGGTTTCAGCCCAGCTGAAGCGGGGTAAAGTTCGACTCCTGATGGCTACGCCATTTTTTTGTCCCAGACTACAGGGATAAGGTTGGGGCTTTCTTGTACTTTGTGTAGACCACAATGCCCCCGACACACACACCAAGGAAGAGAAGAATCAGCAAGACGGGCCGCTTTCTCCTGGGTTGGTCTTGCCGCCCTTCTTCTGCCGCCGGTTGTTCGGGTTTGCTTGCAGCAGATTGATTTACTGCGGCTGGTTTATTCAAAACCACTGGCTTTATTTGTTCCGCCGCCGACAGATCAGCATCCGAAATCACGCAAATGCCATTCTTATCGTACGTTTCGGTAACCTTTCCGCCTGATGTTTGATAGACGTGGATCGTCTGTCCCCTCGATGCCATTTCTGCAACCGGTGAGCCGTATTTCGCGATGGCCTGAGCGATCGTGTCTCCTTTTGCGGCATGTGTCTGGACAAGCGGGCAGGCAAGCAGAAACACGATTGATAGTATTGATTTTGTTTTCATATCCTAGGTTAGTCTGCTGTCATAAGTAAGCATAATTCAGACCATTACGGAGCAAATACTAAATCCGGGGCCGTCCGATATGATCATATTATGCGTTACACTCTCACGAAGGCTTTTCCTGAGCCCGGCTGATCATCTGAAGGATTGATTATCCGATCTATGGAGCTTTATATGGACGCGGATTGACGTTTGAACACTTTTAGTGTTGTCTCTGTCTGTTCTCTCACATGGGGATGACTGGTTTCGACGGGTAAGTTGAAGCTTCAGTGGCGTGTCGAGGTTGGCCTCCAGGCCTCGTAAAAAGGAGTCCAAAAAACATAAATGCTGACGAAAGTTACGCACTGGCAGCTTAGTTCTGCCACGTCTCTACCCTGAAGCCTGTTAGGGGCTAGAGGCGACGATAACAGGCTGGCACCAAGGTCGGGGATCCGGGCGGCGGTGCGAGAATCAACAGGATCCTAGCGACCAAAGTGGCCCGGTCAGGCGGCAGCGGCGGCGGCGAATCCTTTAATGCCCGACTACACACGTAGAAGCTGTTGTGACTCTTATTCGGACGGGGGTTCAATTCCCCCCATCTCCACCATTCGACTCACTTCGTTCGCTCATGGCAGGCCATGGTGCGAATGGGATGAGTCGGATGGTGTCCTGAGCGAGAGCAACGAGCCGAAGGGCATTGTACTTGTTTTCTCCAGCGGTGGGATTCATTCTCTCCTCATGCAATGGTTTATATACATTCTCCAATGCTCAGACGGTTCGTATTACGTCGGCCATACAGAAAATGTTCAGCAACGCCTAACTACCCACACCAATGGCCAAGGGGCCAACTACACCCGAGACCGCCAACCGCTTAAATTGGTCTATTCCGAGGGGCATGCATCAAGAACCGATGCGATCGCCCGCGAAAAGCAGATCAAGAAATGGTCAAGATTCAAAAAGCAGGCGCTGATCGAAGCCGATGGCGTAAAACTGCACACACTGGCCAAACGGCGCGTGAATTAATGCCCTCATTCTTTACATCATCCAAACGTTTGGCTTGGTTTGAGCTGGCACGAGTGGGGCTTGTTCTGCGAGGGTTTGGTTTTTAATTATCTTCTTCTCAATAGGAACTAGGTTATGAGTTATGTAAAAGGAGTATGCCATTTCGGGCTGTCGGTAGCGGATCTGGAAGAGTCGATCCGCTTCTACAGGGACGTGCTGGGCCTGGTAGTGAGCGAGCGCCGCGAGCAGGACGCCTTTTTCCAGGTTGGCAATGACGATGTGCTGGCGCTGATTCAGTATCCCTGGGACGAGGAGCGTTTCGATGCCGAGATGCGGCCGAAAAACCGGGGCAAAAACTTTACCCATTTTGGTCTGACGGCTGAGTCGGCCAAGGCGGTTTTTGATTTTCAAGAACATCTCAGGGCCCATGGCGTAAAGATTGTGAAGGAAGCATACGAGCGGTGGGATGGGGCGAGTCTCTATTTTCTCGATCCCAATGGTTATACGCTGGAGTTTATCTACTTTGATCCAGCCGGGATCGCCGAAGACTAGTCTGCCTTCAACACCGATTGCCCAGCCATCGTTCGTTCTTCGAAGCAGTGCCTGTGGATCGCAATGATCGAATTAATCTGTTCGTCAGTCAGATTATTTATGGCTTTGTTCATTTGAGCTACCGGGAGAACGCGCAGACTGTTCAATGGACAGTCATCATCGGGCTTACCAAGCGGACATTCCAGTGAAAGTCCCTTGACATAGATACGCTTATCTAGCTGTGTAAATTCCATATATGCCTCCCTGCACATACGCATTTTAACCCGGCAAGGAAGCACAGCAAGGAAAACGTGCCCTTAAATCATACATGTGGTGTGCTGGGTTCAGTGCAGGTTGGTCAAGCGAGGCCGAATACGTCCGATCTTATACGAAAATAACTGATTCCAGTGTGTTGAGTATTTCAGGGATATCATCGGGCGTTACTGAGCTGTACCATATTTTTTGCGGATAAATCATGACATTGGGCCCTTTCTCGCATAGCCCAAGGCAGCCCGTATCCGAAATGCGCACATGCGGCTTCCATCCGCGGCTTTTTATTTCGTTTTTCAGTGCAGCTTTTAACTGAAGGCTGTCTCCATCACCGCAGGATGTACGATCATCGTCACGTGTTTTTACGCAGATGAAAAGGTGAACTTTGTAAGGACATTCGTTCTTTTTCATTTCTCGTGCTCCATTGGTCGCCTGAATATAGGCATCATGATAAGCGCTTATGATGATTTAAAGCGTAATAAAGGACTATTTGGGCCAAAGTCTCCCGTGTACTCGAGGTGTAAAAGGGTGTTCAGACGATGTTGAGCGGTTGACCTGAAATGCTGATCGGGGTAGATTGAGCGCCAGTTTGAATCCATCCTCTGGAAGGGGTGGCCTGTTCAAAAAAAGGGAACTTCATGTTTCGCATTTCGAGTAGATCGGAAGTTAAGCCTGCTCCCCCTCCGCCAGCCGGAGTCACGGAAATTATTTTCTGTGTTTTCGATGAAAAAAATCATGTTCGCCATCACTTTCAGGCCATCTGCCCGGTGGACGAGGAGGAAGATCATTTCCTGCTGCTGAATGTGCCGGAAAGTGCTTTTGACAGCTGTGTGCTGAGCGAGGCGGTTGCGACGCGTCAACCGGCATCCATTGCGCTCTCTTATGGAGAGGGGCGGCGGAAATATCTCAACGTTCTGCCCTATGAGCGCAAGCGCGGAAAATGGCGATATGCCTGCCTGCAGATCTCCACCGAGGCACCCGATCCTGATTCGGCCATCACGGCCTGGGTGAGAGCGCTGGCGGAAGAACGGGTGTGTTTCCTGCTCGTGGATGCACACAACACGATTCAGTCCGCGAGTGCGGAGGTTCCCGAAGCGTTTGGGCATACGTCCGAGACCCTCATGGGATTAAATCTGAGCGACCTGTTTTCGGGTCTGGATCTAAGCATGATGGACTCCTGCGCATTGGATATGAATGAACCGATCCCGGGTTTTGTGTTGCGCTGCCTCGATGGCTCGCACCGTGATGTGGAACTCCTGAAATATTCAGCCGCGGATCACTGCATGCTCTATGCGGTTTGTGATGTAACGCGGCCGCAGCTAAACGAGGAAATTGCCCAGGTCAGCACACGGGAGCGCCGCCGGATCGGGCAGGACCTGCATGATTCAATCGGTCAATTGCTAACAGGGATCAGTCTTTTAAGCCGTTCCCTCGCCTATTTTTTTATTATTTATTGTAATCTCGGCGAGGAGGATGCGGCCCAGATTTCCGAGCTGGCCGATGACGCCAGCAACCAGATTCGCCAGATCTCCCGCGGTCTGATGCCGGCGGATATTGTCGAGCGCGGCT